>NZ_JBBHZM010000011.1:0-99911 GCF_049843615.1 Fictibacillus sp. Mic-4
CATTATCGATCATATATGTACACCTGCCGTGTAAAATAGGGAAACTTTTACTTTTTCCTAATTATAGCAAAATGTTTTTCTATGCGTATGGTTATAGGACAAAATGATTCTTTCTACCTATACAATTATTTGTGTTAAGACGTTCTTACTAAAATTATCGTTTCTGGATGGCGCTGTGCTACCTGGTAGGAAAAGAAAGACAAGTCGATCAGTAACCTAGTAAAATATCATACTTATTTGATTTATGTATTTGTGAACGTTTGTTACCCAAAATGCAAAGTTTATTGTCCGAAAATAATGGGAAATTTTTTCTTTCTATAATTTTCTTAGCTAAAGGGGAACTTTTAAAAAAATAGGGTAAGCCCGCTAAGTGGAGCAGGCTTACCCATTGTTTTTTTATTCTTTCACCGCTCCTGAGGTCAGGCCAGAAATGATGCGGCGCTGGAACAAAAGGACGAGGATGACGAGCGGAATCGTGACAATAATGGTTGCAGCCGATATTTCGCCCCATGGAACTGTAAATTGTCCCTGGAACATGGCGATTCCGACCGGCACGGTTTTGAACTTTTCTTCCGTATTGATGGTCAGAGCAAAGAGAAACTCATTCCAGCATGCGATAAAGACGAGGATCGCTGTCGTGAAAATGCCTGGAACTGCCAGTGGCATAATGACTTTCCAATATGTTTGCATTAATGACGCTCCGTCCATTTTTGCCGCTTCTTCAAGATCAAACGGAATCTTGCGGAAAAAGGTGACGAGAATCCAAATCGATAACGGCAAGGCAAAGGTCGTATACGGAATAATCAAGCCCATATAAGAATTCGTAAGGCCGACATTTTTCAAGAAAATATAAATCGGGGATATGGTCGCGATTTGCGGAAACATCGAAACCGACAGGACGAGCCCGAGAATGACGGTTTTCCCTTTAAAATCGAGCCTGGCGATTGCATATGAAGCGAGCGAGGCGACAAACACGGTATAAACCGTCGTAATAAAGGCAACGACAAAACTGTTCCACATATAGCGTAAAAATGGGTGATTCGCAAATACAGATACATAGTTTTTAAATGTCGGGTGGTCTGTAAATGGCGTAAAAGCTTTGTCCCCAAACAATTCAGTCGCCGGTTTAATGGAACTCGCCAGCACCCATAAAAAAGGGAACATGACGACAAAGACGAAGACAACAAGAAAGATATAAAATGGCACACCTGCTTTCTTTTTCATCCGTACACCCCCTTATTTCGCCCCATCCTGAAGCAAATCCTTTCCGAGAAATTTAATATAGATCATAGAGATGATGGCAACACAAATGAAGACGATCACCGACAATGCCGACCCTTCTCCGAAATTAGTTTGTGAGAACATTACTTTGTAGGCAAGGACGGAAATGGTCTCCGTCGAGTTCGCCGGACCCCCGCCGGTCAATACGAAAATGAGGTCGAACACGCGGAATGCATCCAGCGTGCGGAACAAAAGGGCGACTAATATGCTGGATTTTAAAAGCGGCAGGGTAATCGTCAAAAATTGCTTCCATTTTCCCGCTCCATCAATCGCTGCGGCCTCATACATCGACGCCGGAATCGTTTGCAGTCCAGCGAGCAGCAGTAACGCCATATACGGTGTTGTTTTCCATACATCCGCAAAGATAACGGAAAAAAATGATCCGGTTTCAGTTGTCAGAAGGTTCGTCATATGATCGACGAGTCCGACCTTCTCAAACAACTTCGCAACGACCCCGTTTTGCCCGTCATATAAATATTTCCACATTAATGCCGAGACGGCCGTTGGAATCGCCCATGGGATTAAAATGCTCGCCCGGACGAGCCCGCGCCCGAAAAACGCTTTATTGATCAACAATGCAATGGCAAGGCCAATGGCCAATTCAATAAATACAGATATAACCGTGAAAATGACCGTATTGCTGATGGCTTTCCACATTCTGTTCCCTGAAAGGTTTTCCGTATAATGCTTAAAGCCTATGTAATTCGGCTCGACGAAGGAATCATCCAGGCCAGAAGCAAGTCCTTTAAGCTTGTTCCCTTGCTTGAACGTTGTTTCTTTTGTCAGGGCGGACACTTCATTTGCAATCGCCGTGACCTCTTTCATCAGTTTTTTTGCCGTGTCACGATCGACGTCTACAATACTTAGATCAGACGGTACTTGCTGAAAATTCATCAGCTTCTCATTGACCGCATTGTAGCTTTTTTTCACAGTAGGATCTTGCTGAATCTCGCGGTCCACTTGCTGTAGCCTTTCTTTTATTTTCTGCAGTTGATCGGGAGCATTTCCGCTTCGGATTTCACTATCGATCGTTCCGATTAAAAACGGATAGTTGTTTAAATAACGATCCAAATCGAGGCTGTAATTAATGTGGGTAGACGATTTCGTCGGATTATTCAGCCTCAAGTCAAATAAACTAAAATAAAATGATTGCAAAACAGGCCATATCGCTATGACAAGAATTAAAATAAGGGCAGGCAGAACGAGTAAATAAGCAGCAAGCTTATCAGATCGTTTTTTTCTTTTCGAGGTGTTTGTCTTTACAGAGTGAATCGGATCGCGGCCTGGCTGGATGTCGCTTTTCATTTCCCCACTCCTTCCATTTTCTAAAAAAAGGTGTCAGCCTTTTAGACCAACTTGCTAAAAAAATTTTTGTACGAAAGCGGATGTCGGAATCGGCGATTCGCCGATTCCAGTCTTCCCTGTCGGTTTATAAGCTGACACCCGGGTTGATTATTTCTTTAGCTTTTCTTTCATTTCTTTGTCCATCGCTTTCACAGCCTGCTCTACCGTTTCTTTTCCGGCAATGGCGTTCGATACATGAATTTGGATGATTTCGGAAATTTCCGGATAGTTTGGCGCAACCGGACGTGGTACAGCAGCCTCTAACCCTTTTTGGAAGTTTTTATTGCCGAATGTAGGGTTCGCCTTAATGACGTCTTGATCATCATAAAGCTTCGTGATGGTTGGCGCATGCCCGCCGTAAATGGCATCAATCTTCTGCCCTTCGGCTCCGGTCATGAACTTTAAGAATTCCCAGGCTTCTTTCGGATGCTTTGTATTTTTGTTAATGCCGGCCATCCAGCCGCCGAGCGCTGCAGCTGAACCTTTATCTCCGGCAGGAAGCGGAGCGACGCCGACTTTGCCAGCAATTTTTGATTTTTCCTTGTCATTGGCGCTGGCGTATTCATATGGCCAATTTCGCAAGAATACCGTTTGTCCCTCAATAAATGCCGTATCCGATTCAATTTCGGTAAACGTTGTCACATTCCCTGGAACAGCATTTGACTTTGCAACTTCAACCAATTTCTTTAATCCTTTAATCGTTTCAGGGCTGTTAACGGCGACTTCGCCTTTTTCATCGATAAACTTGCCTCCGTAAGCGGCAACGAATTCGATCGCATTACATACGAGCCCTTCATATTGCTTCGCCTGCATGACGTAGCCAAACTTTGTGCCGCCCTTTCCTTTCAGCTCCTTAGCCTGCTTTAATAAATCGTCCCACGTTTTCGGAACTTGATCGTCCTTTACGAGGTCTTTTCGATAGTAGAGAAGGCCAGCATCGATGAACTTAGGAAGCGCCCACTGTTTCCCGTTAAACTGAGCGGCGGCTAACGCTCCCTGATTGTATTCGTCGAGCTTAATGCCATCTTGCTGGATAAAGCGATCAAGCGGCATGACGTAACCTGCCTGGGCAAATTCTGCCGGCCAGATGACGTCCATGTCAATGACATCGATTTCAGAAGATTTCGCATTAAAAGCGGTCACATACGCATCATGCTGCTGACCGGTGTCGGAAGGCATTTCGCGAAACTTCACATCAATGTTCGGGTGAGATTTTTCAAATGCTTCAACCATTTTCGCCGTGCCTTTTGTCACATCTTTTCCGCGGGCATAGACAATCGTTACTTTTTTATTGTCCCCTTTATTGCCACTGTCACCATCCGCCTTCTTATCCGAATCATTTGAGCTGCATGCACTTAGAGCGAGTGAAAGAGACATAACTAGCGGCAATAGTGTTGCTTTCTTAAACGTCTTCATTGTTTTCCTCCTTAGCGTGTAGTTGGTTCAACTATATTGGCAGCCTGTCTCCAAATTGGCCGCAGCATTGAAATCGTTCTCAATTCAAGTTGAACCTCTTTCTATCAATTTAAAAGGAAGCCTAATCTTAGGAGCTTTTACATCTTTTTTATAGATAATGATGTCAATCATCAGTTCCATCGCTTTTTGCCCGATCTCTTCAATCGGCTGTTTAATGGTCGTAAGAGGCGGGTCTGTTATTGTGGCAATTTGCTGGTCGTCAAAACCGAGCACCGCGAGATCTTCCGGAATACGCAAGCCGTGGCGTTTTGCTTCTGAAATCATGCCTGCAGCGGCCTGGTCACTGCCGGTGAATACTGCCGTTGGGCGTTCTTTCATCGCAAGTATTTCCCTTACAGCCCGCTTTCCGCCTTCGATGTCACTCACATCGCCAAACATCCATTCTTTACGTGCTGCTAAGCCATGTTCATTTAACGCTTTGCGGAAACCAGCTTCCCTGTCTGAAGAAAGCTCGCTTATCATTCTTCCGCGACAATGGGCGATATGTTGATGGCCTTTCTCAATTAAATGCTTTGTACCTATGTAGCCTCCGTAAACCTGGTCAAGCCCGACCGTTGGCACATGGGCATTCTTTTCGTATTCATTGCATAGGACGATCGGCCCGTCCTCAATAAATTCAGTCAGCTTGTCCCATTCATTTTCAATCGCTGTTAAAATCACCCCATCCACTTGTTTCGTTTTAAGAAGGCTTAAAAACTTCCATTCTTTTTCACGGTCATGTTTCGTCTGGCAAACGAGCAGCTGGAGGTTATATTTTGTCGCGACCGAATCAATCCCTTCAAGTAAATATGCAAAAAAAGGATTGGTTAAGAGCGGGACAAGCACAGCGATCGTATCCGTTTTTTGATTTCTTAACTTTTGTGCTGAAGCATTGGGGTAGTAGTTGAGTTGTTCCATCGCATCGCGAACGAGCCGTATTTTCTCTTCTGATACATGAGGATAATGATTAATGACCCGGGATACGGTGGAACGCGACAAACCAGTTAATTTTGCCACATCAGCTATTGTTGCCAAGTCATCCTCCTTTCCAAGCTCCTAAACTAGTTTGATTGGTGAGAACTTGAAATCGATTTCAATTTTAGTTTATACAATTCCGAAAATTTCATCAATAGTATTTTTAAATTTTTAGATAAAAAAAAACCGCCTTATCAGCGATTTTGAATGAACGGTCAATGTCTTTAAGGATTAACCCCATAATTTAACTGGCAATTCGACCAGGCCACGAAGAATGAGAGAGCTGCGCCATTTCAACTCTTCAATGGATGCATTCAGGCACATCTCCGGGAATCGCTGAATCAGAGAATTGATAGCAATTTGGCCCTCCAGCCGTGCGAGCGGTGCCCCCAGGCAATAGTGAATGCCGAATCCAAATGCGATATGTTGGTTGCTTTTTCTTGTAAGGTCAAGGGAATCGGGATTTTCAAAGCATGAAGGGTCACGGTTGGCAGAAGCGATTCCGATCATGATCGCGTCGCCTTTTTTTATTTTTTTGCCGTGCAGGTCAAAGTCTTCATTAGCCATCCTGAAAGTGGCGAATTCAACTGGATTGGTGTACCGCAAAAGCTCTTCTACCCCCGTTTGTATGAGTTCCGGTTGCGCGCGCAATTTCTCAAGCTGGTCTGGATGCTCAAGGAGCGCTAGTGTTCCATTCCCAATCAAATTGACTGTCGTTTCATGACCGGCTATGATCAGCAAGAAAATCATAGAATACAGCTCATTTTTTGTCAGCTTCTCTCCTTCTTCCTCAACTAAAGCCAGCCCGCTGACCAAATCGCTTTGAGGACGTTCTTTTCTCTCTTCAATCAGTTTTTCTAAATAATTTACAAATTCTTTAATATACGGATTTGCTTCCTGCTGTTCTTCTTTGTTGGAAACGTCGATGATTACATTGGACCACATTCTGAATTGCTCCCGGTCCTTCTCCGGAATTCCAAGCATTTCTGAGATGACGGTCATGGGGAGGGGGAAGGCATATTCATTTAGAAGGTCCACTTCTTGTTTCATTGCCATCTTATCAAGCAATTCGTTCGCAATTTCCTGAATACGGCCGCGCAAATCACTGATCATTTTAGGAGTGAAGGCTTTATGGACCAATGTCCGCAAACGGGTATGATCTGGAGGATCTTTTGCCAGCATATGATTAGAGATCAACTCCATTTCTGGAATTGAGTTAAATTCATTCAATTGTTCTTCTGACATCAATTTGCGAAAATCTTTTGTCACACGGGTGTCTTTCAATAAGGCAACGGCATCAGAATAGCGGGTAATAAGCCAGGCGGGGCGGTCAAAGCGCTCAAGCTGAAAGGCATGGACAGGGTCATGTTCCCGATAATACGCCAGTGTTCCATAAGGATCAGATTTATATTCGGGCGAAAAAAGATGAAATACTTTTGTCATCGTCATCCTAAAGTTCCCTCCGTTTCAATGTTCATCGACGAAATATGAAGAGCCATAGGTAGCCATCTTTCAATCAATCGGCATTTTCTCCATTCATAAGCCGCCTCCTTTCTTCATCTGGCCATTCCGCCAACCAGGTTGACGGGCATGCTTTCTTATTGATCTGCTTGTTTCACACTATTTAGAATAAAATGTAATCTCTCGCAAGTCAATTTTTTCCTATTATTCTCTTGCTTTTACCTTTAATTAACCTATCCCCTGCGGCGGTCATTGCTCCTTTAAATTCCAGCTTCGTTATATGGATACAGTACATTTCTCATAACATAGCCAGCCCATTCCGTATTTATCTTCGGGATGGAATCGAATAATCCATTAAAAAAAGACTGTTGCCATCGATATCCTATAGCAACAGCCTTCTGCCTAACCTTATTTTCAAGATGAATCAGGGCTCCATCTTCATGCTTCTCTAGTTTTTCCCGCTCTGGAAATAAGCCTTCAACCCCTGAACAATGCCAGATGCGGCTTTTTCTTGATAGGATCTTGAGCGAATGACCCTTTCTTCGGATGGATTGGATAAAAAGCCCAATTCGACTAAAACGGCCGGCTTTCGATTATCTCTTAATACTTGTAAGTCGCCAAATTGAACGTGCAAATTAGTCAGATCGGTTGACTGGGTGATTTGCTGTTGGATCGACCGGGCGAGCGGCATATCTTTCGTTTTTGAATAATAAAACGACATTAACCCGTGACAGGCATTTTTTTCACAGAAATTATAATGGATGCTAACAAACGCATCTGCACTTGCACGAACACTCTTCATCGCCCGTTCATGCAGCGGGATATACTTGTCTGAGTCCCGCGTCATCGCAACATGGGCCCCGGCTTCTTTCAATTGTTCGGCTGTTAATTTAGCCGTAGAAAGCGTAATGTCTTTTTCATACGTTTTATACTTATCTCCAATCGCTCCGCTGTCACGCCCGCCATGCCCCGGGTCGAGCACGATCGTCTTTCCTTTTAACGTTTCTGCTGAGTTGCTTTCTGGTGCTTTTGCTTTTGCTATAGATGATCGTTGATTTAAAAGATTTTGCCGCTCTCTCGTTTGTTCTGCTTTTTTTTGTGCCCCATCTGCTCTCCCCAGTTTTTGTTGTTCAAATGGCCGCTTGTTTGCCGCTGGCGTTTGCTGCTCATTGCTTGCCGACCGTTTTTGTTCAGTTGCCTGCTTGCTTTCCCCTGCTTGAAGGTAACGGTTCGCAACCCAGCCAACCGTTCCCGCCTTCGTTTTTACTTTCGACCAGCCCTGTTTTTCCGTTAAAATCGTAACAGTTGCGCCTTTCGATAGTTTTTCGAGAATGCGATGCCCAATTCCAGGAAGGGTGCGTACATTTAAATCAGAAACTGTGGCTACTCCTTTTTGAAAGGATACATACGATTTTGCTACCCATCCTTTTATAGGATGACCGGTTTCTACCATGAACCAATTTCCTTGTTCTTGCAGGATCGTTACTCTCGTCCCGCTTGTTAGCGCCGTTAACACCTTACTATTTAAACTGGGCTTATTCCTGACATTTAAGGAGGAAGCACTTACTACCCCTACCCTTTTGCTTACCGGTTTGTCAACAGCATTTCGTACGTATCCTGTTGCAATCCAGGCTGGCTTCTTTTTATATAAAATTTGCGCCCACATTCCTTTTTCTGAAATCACCTTCACATTTGACCCCATTTTCAAATGGCCAATTACTTTATAATTTTCCCCTGGACCAAGGCGCACATTTAATACATCTGCGGTTACAACCACTTGATGATTCGTTTTAGCGATAGCTTCAGCGAATGGAAGCTGTGCAAAAGTTAGTACAAAAGCTACAACGATTCCAATAGCGATTCGCTTCTTCATCTCTGTCCCCTCCAAAAGCTTAATAGTCTCATAATCTATCATCAGTATGGACAGGTCTATTAAACTTTAAACAAACCATTCTTTTAAACAATGTAGGTCAAAAGAAGCAGAAATATGTAGAAGCTTGTAACCTTTTTGTTACCCCTTTGAAAGTTTTACCCCTTATACTTAAACTGGAAGAAGAAAATGAAGGTGATCGAAATGAAAAAGAAAAAAATCCGCATAATTGTACCCATCGCAACATTTGCGTTTTTGGTCTCATTTGCTGTTTACTTCGGGTTTAGCCATTACGATGATGCCGCAGCTGCCAAAGTGATTGAAAAACAGGGTCCGCCTGAAAAAGCAGCAACCTTTCAGCCAATCGTTCAGCCGAAAAAAGATCTAGAAGGAACAGCCATCGCTCATTCCATCCAGGTTGAAAAGCAAGAATTAGCAGCCAGGCAACTGAATGAAAAAGTAGTATATTTAACATTCGATGACGGCCCTTCGGCAGATGTCGAGGAACTGCTTAATACATTAGATAAATACGGGGCAAAGGCTACTTTTTTCATGTTAGGTCCACATATGAAAGAACGGCCTGAAGCGGTGAAACGAATGGTAGAAGAAGGCTTTGGTGTTGGACTACATGGGATGACCCATGATCCCCGCCAATTTTATCGTTCGAAAGATAGTGCACTGCAAGAAATGCTGGATGATCAGAAGATTTTAGAGCAAATTACGGGCGTTAAATCTCACTTGATCCGTTCCCCGTACGGCAGCATTCCGTATTTTCTCGATTCTTACCGCTCTGCTGTAAACGTACACGGGTTAAAACTATGGGACTGGAACATTGATAGCCGGGACTGGGAATTAAATAGCCCGGCTTATGTCACACACGTCATTCGGTCGATTGAATTAAAAAGAAGCGCAGGGGAAGTTCCTGTTATTTTATTGCATGACCGGGGCCAGACGATTCAATATTTGCCAAAGCTATTAGCCTATTTAAAACAAAACGGATACGCTATGAAGAAAATTGATGATTCACAAGCTCCCTTCACTTTCCAGTGCAATGATCGTTGCCATGCGTACGGTTCTAGCCCTATTAAAAAGTCCAAAAAGGAGGACAAAAAGCGCCAAGAAGATCAAGGCGGGGTAGCTTTGAGCAAGACTACCACACGATTTACTTCTTTGCTGCCTTGCACCAAGGAAGCCGTCTACGAAGCATAGCTTGTAGATGCAGGTGCAACAGCGTATGAAATAAATACGTGAAAGCATAAAAGCAAGCCTTTGATTCGATTCGTCGGAATTTTTTCCGGACGTTTTGAACTACCGTTTAAAAGAAAGGAAGTATTTAACAGCATGAAGCCGCAATCCGCTAAAACAGTCCTTTTTGCTATTTCGCTTGTAACAATGGTTGCTTTTATTCTATCAGGCTGCGGATCGACAGATAAAAGCGTTGCCCGGGTTTATATTCACCTTGAAAAATCCGCAACGATAGAAAAGGACCTTGTGAAACAGCAACAATCGCTGATGAAGCTGCATCAAAAAGAACGATCACTATATAACGAGCTCCTTTCGCTTTCAATCAATAACGAGAAAATGGATTTCTTGCTTAAAGAAGCTGACGAATTGGCCGATAAGCAAAAACAGCTCCTTCAGAAAGAAAAGAAAGCGTTCGGCAAATCATATAAGGAATTTAAAAAAATCAATGAAATCGTTCCGGATCTCGACGATCAAAAACTTCAACAAAAAGCGAAAAAGGTCACTTCGTCTATGAACCTCAGGTACAAAACGTACAATAAAATGTACGATACGTATAAAGACGCGATTGAATTAAATGAATCGTTATACAGCCTTTTTAAAGAAAAAGACTTAAATACGAAAGATTACAAAAGCCATATTGACCAGATAAACGAAAAGTACAAAGAAATAACAAATCTTAACAAAACCTTTAACCGCTATACGAAAGAATACAACCAATCAAAAATCGCTTTTTATGAAGCCGGCAATCTTGACGTTTCATATAAATCCTCATGAATAAAACCAAGCGCTGTAGGGCGCTTGTGCTCCGTGAAAACAGCCCGAACCCCTGGAAGAAATGTCCTCCAGGGGTTTCTTAATGGTTCTCGTAAATCATGTAAAATCAATAAGCTATCCATCATGGCAAATTCTTCCCCATTTAGTTTAATTGCAACGGAATCGCTCAACCGTTCAATTTCCCCTTTGCTGTACCGAATAATTTCCGGCTTATTTTAATGGGACTCTTCCTCTTTTCCGACTCCCTCTGTCCGCATTATTCTCCTCATCATATAACGAGTCATCAAGGTCAAGCGTTCCTATAAAGACCTATTATCCAACATTTTTTGTCGATTGGACATGTTCAAGCTGTTCTACATCGTCATCGTCAAAAACGGCCTCTGGCAAACCGGTACGGCTCCCCCAGTAATACGTGACAAGCGAAACGACCGTAACGATAATTAAGTCCCATGGGTGGCCAAGCGCCTTCGTCCCTCCGAAAAGCCCAAAGTACGAGATGGCGATCATCGCCCCATAATAAAAGACGAGCCACCAGGAAGATTTCACTTGTTGGGCAAAACTTACGACGTCTGCCGGCACCCATTTTTTAAACAATACATAAATAACAAACATGACAAGCTGCGAACCGAGCAGCCAGGAAATCGTATTCCAGCCCGACCAGTAGACAATAAAGGAAGCGATGATGAAGGAAAGCGGACCGAAAATGGCCATTCCTTTTAAACGAAACGGACGCGGCAAGTCAGGAGCATTGTGGCGAAATGCTCCTGCTGCAATCGGGGCAATCGCATAACTTAACACGAGCGCTGCAGAAACGACGCTGATTAACGCTTCCCATGACGGAAATGGCAACGTCCAGAAAACCGACATGATGAACGACAACCACACGGCCGGACGGGGAATGCCCGACTTTTCGTCTACTCTTGCAAAAATTTCAAATAAGGTTCCACTGCGGGCCCAGCCATAAACGACCCTTGGCGTTGTCGACATATAGATGTTCCCAGTTCCGCTTGGCGAAATAATGGCATCGGATACGATAATAAAAGCGAGCCAGCCGATGCCAAGCACAGCAGCGATATCTTTAAAAGGAAGGCTGAATTCCTTTCCGACACCGGCCCATCCCCTCGTGAGCATGTCTGTCGGAATGCTTCCGAGGAAAGCAACTTGCAAAAGCACATAGACGATCGTTGAGAGAACAACGGACAAAATAAGGGCAATCGGAATGGTGCGCTGTGGATTTTTCGCTTCGCTTGCAACGGAAACGATCGGTGTCAACCCTAAATAGGCAAAAATAACGCCTCCTGTTGAAATGGCCGACTCGATTCCGAAAAAGCCGGATGGGGCAAACCCGTGAATGGAAAAGTTAGCCGACTTCAGCTGGGTTAGCAAAACAATAATCGTAAGGGCCGGAACGAAAAATTTGAAAATCGTCACAATCGTATTCGACTTCGCAAACGTCTTGATGCTCCAATAATTAAGCAAGAAAAAAACGACCAATAGAGCAAATTGGACAAGCCATCCGGTAAGTGTCGGCAGGCTCGTGCCTTTTTGCGTCAGGGCCGGCCACCACGCCGCCGCATATTGCCGGGCCGCTTCCACTTCTATGGCGATCAAGCTTGAATAGGCAATCAATGTTATAAATCCGATCAGGTATCCGATGAGCGGCCCATGAGAATATACTGGATAGCGAACAACCCCTCCGGCCCGTGGAATGGCAGCGCCAAGCTCACAGTAAACAAGGCCCAATAATAGGATCGCAAAACCGCCAATAACCCATGACAGTATTCCTGAAGGCCCCGCCAGCTCTCCGACATGGCTGGCTGAAAAAAGCCATCCCGAACCGAATATCGCGCCAAATCCTATGAACGTTAGGTCCGACAATGAAAGTTGACGTTTAAATTTCCCTTGTGCTGGCATTAAGCATCACTCTCCTGAGAATCGGAATGGTCCGATTGTTATCGTGACCAACGGGGATCCCCCCGCCGATCGTTTGGTCCAATAGAACCGATGTAAAGACAAAAATACGGTGTGGAGAAGAAAACATGTCCAATAAAACCCAGCTCATGGACAAAAATACGGTTCCGAGGGAAGCCACTGAAAAAGTTCCTTTTAATAAAAAACTAAAATTTTTGAAAAACCAAAACCCAAAAAAACAGTATTTTTCACTTAGGAAGTGGGGGATAGCATCGTGTTTACAATGCATTTCGCTTACCAAAGTGGGGATGTATTTTTTAGGAAAAAGCATTTTTGAAAATTTCTTGGACTTTTTCAGTGACCTCGTTCCGAGGCAAAAATTTGTCCGGCAGAACCTGTCTCTAAGACAAAAATGCGGTCCAGAGACGAAAATTGTCCCATAGAACCAATCAAAAGAACAAAAATGAGGACTGGAGGCAAAATACGTGACGAAATCAGTCCTGCATTAAGTTCACCCAGATGCTTTTCACTTCAGTATAATTATCGAGCGCATACGATCCCATTTCCCGGCCGATTCCAGATTGCTTAAAGCCGCCAAATGGGGAAGCTGCATTTTCTAAGTTGTAGTCGTTGATCCATACCGTTCCTGCTTTTAGCTTATTGGCAATATAGTGCGCCGTTTTAATGTTTTCTGTCCACACACCGGCCGCAAGTCCATACGGCGTATTGTTCGCCCTCTTGATGACTTCTTCGACATCATCAAACGGGAGAACGGCGACGACCGGGCCGAAAATTTCTTCTTTCGCAATCGTCATCTCATCCGTCACATCGGCAAAAACGGTCGGCTTGACGAAGTACCCTTTTTCAAATGCCTTTTCGCCGCCTGCCGCAACCCTTGCCCCTTCAGCTTTTCCTTTTTCAATGTAGCGCAGGACGCGTTCTTGTTGCTCTTTAGAGACGAGTGGCCCCATTTCCGTAGAGGAGTCGAGCCCAGGTCCCAATTTAACGTTGTTCGCCATCTCCGTCAGCTTCTTAACGACATCGTCATAATGCTTTCGATGGACGAACACACGTGAACCGGCGCTGCAATTTTGTCCGTGATTATACATGATGCCATTGAATGCACCTTTGATTGCGTTATCCAAATTGGCGTCTTCTAAAATAATGTTCGGTGATTTTCCGCCAAGTTCTAGCGTCACATGCTTTACCGAGTCGGCCGCCTGGCGCATGATTGACTTGCCGACGACGGTCGAACCTGTAAAGGCAACTTTATCGACATCATTATGATTGACAAGCGCGGCTCCCGCTGTTTGGCCAAGGCCTGGGACAAAATTGACGACGCCGTCCGGAAAGCCCGCTTCTTTAAACAAATTCGCTGTATAAAGCAAAGAAAGCGGCGTTTGTTCTGCTGGCTTTAATACAACGGTGCAGCCTGTCGCAAGTGCGGCCCCTAATTTCCATGCCGCCATTAGCAGCGGATAGTTCCACGGGATGATTTGCCCAACGACGCCGACCGGTTCATGACGAGTGTAATTTAAATAGTCGGGGGAAATCGGAATCGTTTGCCCGAGCACTTTCGTCGCCCATCCGGCAAAATACCGGAAATGCTCGACCGTTCCTGGAATGTCGTCACTAAGCGCCAGCTCGTACGGCTTACCGTTATCTAACGCCTCAAGCTGGGCGAGTTCTTCTTTGTTTTCATCAATTAAATCCGCGAGCTTATAAATAAGGTGGGCCCGTTCAGCCGTGCTTAATTTAGGCCACGGACCATCTTCTAATGCCTTTCGGGCAGCTTTAACGGCCAGATCAATATCCTCTGCCTGCGCTTCACTTACGGCCGCAAGCACTTCTTCCGTCGCTGGATTTAATGTTTCAAAGGTTTTCCCGCAAACGGACGGCACAAATTGGCCATCGATAAAAAGCTCCAATTTTCCTTCTAAAAACGCTTTCACTTTTGGCTTTAAGCTCATTTCTGTCGTTAACATCGCGATTCCCTCCATTTTTTAAATTATTTTTGCGAGACGAATAGGTCATCTAAAATTGCTTGCAGCTTTGCATCTTCTTCGGCAGTTAGCGGCAAACGCGGTTTACGGGACGGCCCGCCTGCCAATCCTTTTACGTCCATGACCCGTTTAATGATTTGCACATATTTTCCTGACTCTTCGATAAAGCTGCAAAGCGGCAATATTCGGTCGTACAGTTCCCATGCTTTTTCCATTTCGTTCGTTTGTACAGCGTCAAAGAGTTCTGTCACGATTTTGGGCGCGGCGTTCCCGGCTACCGAAATCCACCCTGTCGCCCCGACAAGCAGTGATTCCAATACTAAATCATCCGCTCCAGCGAACGTTTCAATATGCCCTTTTCCTTGTCTTGAAATGTCCCTGACTTTGCGAATATCGCCGCTTGATTCTTTTACATGGGTAATGTTTTCGGTGTCACGGCCTACACGGAGAATCGTTTCCGTGCTTATATTGACGCCTGACGTAAAGGGGTTGTTGTAAATCATGATTGGAAAGCTGACCGATTCGGCGACCGCTCTAAAATGTTCATAAATTTCTTCTTCTTTCGGGTGAGCGTAATACGAGTTGATCAATAGCGCCCCGCTAGCGCCGGCTGCTTCCGCTTGCTGGGTATACTCGATCGCTTCTTTTGTCGTTTCTGCGGCCGTTCCGACGAGAAGAGGAATTCTGCCATTGATTTGTTTGACGGCGGTTTCAACGACTTGAAACCGTTCCTCTTTCGTTAAGCTGACAAATTCCCCTGTACTTCCATTTACGACTAGGCCTGCCACGCCTTCACCTACAAAATATTCGATGTTATTTTTCAACCCCGCCCAGTTGATTTCTTCCTTTTCGTTCATCGGTGTAACGATGACAGGATAAGCGCCTTTAAATTTTGTATACATATCCATCCTCCTTTTTAATAGTTGAATTGATTGATAAGTTACCAAAATTGATCGATAAATAACTAGAAATGATCGATCAACTTTATTGATCAGCTTACTTTAATAAAAACCCCGCACTAAGCGGATCATCTGGATCGATGAAAAATTGATGAAGTCCCGTGATGAACGCGCGGCCTTTAATTTGTGGGATAACGGCTTCGAAATCGCCCACTCTCGCGGTCCCAGTTATCGTTCCGACAAATTGGCTCCCGATGACGCTTTCATTGACAAACGGGGTCGCCTCTTGTAGTTTCCCATTTTCATAGAGGCTGGCCAGGAGAGCTGACGTTCCTGTACCACACGGCGAGCGGTCGATTTGCTGATCCGCAAAAATCGTAACACTGCGCATATCCGAATTTTCTTTTTGCGGTTCATCTGTAAAAATAACCCCGTAAATGCCGTTGATTTCCTTTTCGAGCGGATGCTGGACAATTACTTTTCTTTCGATTTCTTCCTTAACTTGTTTGGCGATTTGCTGGATTTTTGCCAGTTGTTCAATTTCGATGCGTACATCGAAGGCTTTCGCGTCAACGATGACATAAAACGCCCCGCCATAGGCGATTTCCGCTTTTACGTTCGACTCGAGTACATGCTCCTTTTCAAAAACAATCGAAGGGACATTGTTAAACGTAACGGATTTCACTTCACTTCCAGTGCAATCTGCATAAGCAACGATCTGTCCGGCAGGCGAATCGATAATGATTGGCTCCTCCGCTCCCTTCACATGGAGCTGGCCCGTTTCAACGAGCGCGGTTACAACAGCAATGATCCCATGGCCACACATCGTGCTAAAGCCTTCATTATGCATGAATAAAACACCAAAATTAGCATTGCTGCTCACTGGCGGCGTCACGACACATCCATACATGCCGTGATGTCCCCTCGGCTCGTACATTAATTGTTGCCGGATATGATCAAAATGCTCTGCAAACTGCATTCTTTTTTCTAACATCGTTTCGCCTTTTAAAAAAGGGATGCCGCTTGTGATGATTCGTAGCGGTTCCCCCGCCGTATGCGCGTCAATCGTTGAAAAGTGCCCGCTGAATTGCATTCCCACATCCCCCTTTCTAATGGTCTTTCATCGGCGGAATTAAAAGAAAGCCGTCATTTAATTCATCTTCGGGCTGGTAGAAAAATTGATGCATCCCCATCACCCATGCCGAGCCCGTAATTTCACAGGCGACGGCGTCAAGCTCGCCAACCTTCGTCGTCTTCACAATTTTCCCTTTAAATAACGAGCCGACGATGCTTTCATGGACGAAGGACTGGCCGACGTTCAGTTCATTATGTGCATACAATGTTGCCATCTTTGCGCACGTCCCCGTCCCGCATGGCGAGCGGTCGATTCCTCCGGGGGGAACAACGACCGTATTTTTCACATCGGCCTGTTCGTTCGTCGGGTCAGTGTAAAATTCGACATGCGTTAACCCGCGGATAAATGGGGCTTCCGGATGAACGACCTCGACTGACCGATTAATCGCATCCCGAATGCGGACAGCAGTCGATACAATCGCTAAAGCGTTTGCAGGAACTAAGTCGAGCCCGAGCTTTCGCGCATCGGCAATGGCGTAGAAATTTCCGCCATACGCAATGTCGCATTCGACCATGCCAAGCTCTGGAACATTTACTTCAACACGTTTTAATAAAAACGCAGGAACATTGCAAAACGTCACTTCCTTCGCTTTTCCGTTCTCGATACGAATGGATACTTCAACTAAACCGGCTGGCGTGTCGAACCTCAGTTTCGTCATTGGTTCTTGGATATCAACGATCCCCGCTTCAACGAGCGCCGTCGAAACACCGATTGTGTCATGCCCGCACATCGGCAAATACCCGCCCGTCTCAATGTAAACGACGCCGAAGTCCGCCCGCGGGTCGCATGGTTCAGTCAGAATCGCCCCGGACATAACTTCATGCCCGCGCGGCTCATACATTAAAAACGTCCGGACCCAGTCATACTCTTCTTTCATATGAAGCATTTTTTCCGACATCGTCTTTCCTTTTAATGGCGGCATTCCGTTAATGATGGTCCTCGTTGGGTTTCCACCTGTATGTGTATCAATCGCCTGGAACACTTTTGTCGCTTTCACTTTATGTCACCCCTTCTGTCAAAAAGGAAAAGCGGTCGTGGCGAAGCGGCTCATATGGGATGATCGTTTCGGCCTTCTCGCGGATAAGTTCTTCGATGAGTTTCCCTGTGACCGCCGCCAGGCTGATCCCGTCCCCTTCATGCCCCGCTGCAATGTAAAACCCGGGAACTTCTTCTACGTGGGAAACAATCGGCAAATGATCTTCCGTCCATGGACGAAGGCCCGCATATGTGCGAATGAGCGTAAAGTCGGCGATTTTCGGATAAAATCGAAGCGCCCGGCGCGCCATACATTTAATAACGGTCATATCAACCGCCGTTTCGAATCCAACGAACTGCCGGCTGCTCCCGATTAAGAAATTCTGGCTTTCGGTCGGCTCAAAAACGAGTGCGACGCCATATTCTTTCGTTTCTTCATCTACTTGCCGCTTGCCGCCGAACTTTGAGATAAGGTAGCCGAACTCCATTACTTTCCGCAATCCGACAGGCTGCTGTCTCGAAGCGACAACGATGTGGCCTTTTCTCGGCTTTATAGGCACGTTAACATCGACCATTTTGCCGATCATCGGCGACCAGACTCCGGCAGCATTGACAACCTTTTTCGCCGTAAACGTTCCATTCGTTGTTTCAATTGAAAAATTTCCGTTCTTTATAATTGACTTAACTTCGGTGTGAGTTACAATGCGCGCGCCATATTTTTGCGCTTTATCAAACAAGGAATAGGTCATTAAATAAGGATTGACGGTTGAATCCGTCTCGCACTCCAATCCTCCAGGCAAATCGTCGGCAAAATAAGGAGATTCCTGGCGAATATCGGAGCGGTCCAACATCCGAAAGCGCAATCCCGCTTCTTTTTGGCGAGCGACCCATTTTTCCGCCGCCGCCATCTCTTCTTCTGATTCACACACTAAAATACTCCCCGGCGCCCGATATTCAAACGGCAAATCAAGCTCACGGCTTAATTCACCTACGAGCTCCTGGCTTTTTAACGACATCTGGCTGTCAAAGCCCGGATCTTTGTCAATCGCCAATATGTTGCCATCACACCTGGACGATGTGCCACTTACAAGCTCGCCTTTTTCAAGAACGAGGCAATCAAGGCCAGCTTTTGAAATGTAATACGCTATCGCACTGCCGATAATTCCTCCGCCAATAATGGCAACCTCCGCATGCTGCTTCGCGGTCATACTTCTCCCCCTTTCCCTCGCCATTAAAATTGCAAAATCTATGCCAAAAGAGTGATCAACCGCTAGAACTGCCCATTCTCCCACCTGTTTATAAAGTGTCAAAATTATTTGTATTTTCTTATTAAAAGTGTAAAATATTTTTTATAGCGTATAAAAAATTTGACACTTCTTCAGGGGAGGATGAATGATGTTCAGTTACTTGCCTTCTCTTCATGAATGGATGGAAACGGATTTTCTTTTGCTGACAACGAAAGATGAACCGATCTTAAAAGAAGATTCCCGCAACATGTTCCTGGCGCTTTGCGATGAACCTTCCTATTTTGACCGGTCAAAAAGAAGCTGGATACCGTGTGCCGCGATTAACGAGAATGAATCCGTGGAGAAAATTCTCCCATTATTTAAAGAGAACAACATCATTATCGTGAAACAGCAAGACGGCGGCATCGCGGGCTACCTGTCGGCCTACAATGTGATACAGCATTTATTTCATGCGCTTCAATATGGCGAAGTTTTTTTCAAAACTATTCTCAATACGATCGATGCCTCCGTCACGGCGATCGATAAAGATGGTATCGTTAAAGTATGGACGGAAGGGGCGGAACGGATTTTTTCCTATAAACAAAACGAAATCGTCGGAAAGCCGATTACGGACTTTTTTACAATCGACCATCTGGAAATTATGCAAACACTGAAAACGGGTAAAACGTTGAACAAGCATCATCACCAACCGCACGAAGATGTGACCGTGCTTATCAATTCAGCCCCCGTCTATTTGCATGATGAAATTGTCGGAGCCGTCGTTTCCGAAACAGACATTACGAGACAAGTCCGCCTTAACCAGGAACTGTTTAACGTCTCGGCAAAAATGCTTCAATTAGAGGAAAAAGTGTCCAAATTAAGCCCTTCCAAAGACCCGTTTCAAATGATCAGGGGAAGCAGCAAGGCTATTAAAGAAACGATTGAGCGGGCAAAAAAAGTGTGTACGACGGAGGTCCCTGTTTTGATCCTCGGGGAAAGCGGCGTCGGCAAGGAGCTGTTCGCCAAAGCGATTCATGAAACGCGGGAAGCAGCCGGCAGCCCGTTTATCCCGATCAATTGCGGGGCAATTCCGGCCTCCCTATTTGAAAGCGAATTATTTGGTTACGAAAAAGGGGCGTTTTCCGGGGCGGATACACGTGGCAAGAAAGGGAAAATCGAATTGGCCAGAGGAGGCACGCTCTTTTTGGATGAAATCGGGGAAATGCCTTTAGATATGCAAGTGAAGCTCCTTCGGGTATTGCAAGAGAAAAAATACTTTGCCGTCGGCGGGACGAAAGAAATTGACGCCGACTTCCGCATCATTGCCGCCACAAATAAAAATATAGAGAAAATGGTAAGCGAAAATAAGTTCCGCGAAGACTTGTATTACCGATTGAATATTGTCAACATCCAAGTCCCTCCTTTGCGTAAGCGGTATGAAGATGTCATTGAGCTGAGCCATTACTTTTTTTATGAATTTTCCGTTCGCTATAATCGACCATTGCATGGAATCTCGCAAAATATCATGCAAGATTTGCTAGCTTACGATTGGCCCGGCAACATACGCGAACTGAGAAATGCCATTGAACGGCTTGTCGTCTTTGCGACAGATGGCCATATTAAACGAGAAGATTTGCCATTTACGCCTGAACCGCAAATCAGTCCGGAATCCTCCTTGTATTTCGAAGAAAAAATAACGGTCGATCCATCCTTGACGCTAAGCAAACAGCTTGGCCACTATGAGAAGAAAATCATTTTGGAAACGTTGAAAAAACAAAATGGAAATAAACAAGCGGCGGCCACCCAGCTCGGCATCACCCGGGCCACTCTTTACAATCGAATGAAAAAACTTGGCATTTAGCCGAAGATGACTTCTACTTACCGAATAAAGAAGCTTGAATATTTGCCGAAGATAACCTCTACTTATCGAATGAAGAACCCCGCCATGTTGCAACTTCTTCTTCCTTCAAGTTGGCTTAATTCTTGCATGCTTACTTTCATTAGAAGCGAATGAAGCCCTTAAGCCATCAATGAAGGAGGATTTTTTAATGAAAGATTCAGCAATCGTTATTTGCCGGTGTGAAGAAGTTACCCTTGAAGAATTAGCGAATACGGCAAAAAAATATAAATGTTCGGCCCGGGAGCTAAAATTGCGCACTAGAGCGGGAATGGGCTATTGTGGCGGACGGACGTGCCGTTTTGCGATCGATGCCATTGTAATGGAGGCGACGGGAAATCAAACGCCAGATCAGATGCCTTTGAAATACCAGCCACCCGTCCGGCCGGTTTCATTCCAAACGTTAGGAGGCGGATGCCATGACTGATCGCCGCATTCTCCATCATCCGGTTCTCGGGACGATGCCTGAACGAAATACCGTTCATTTTACGTTCGACGGGAAAACGTATAAAGGATTTGAAGGAGAAACGATCGCCGCCGCCCTTTTAGCCAGCGGTGTCCGAACGCTTCGCGTCCACGAAGAAATAGGAACGCCGCGCGGGATCTATTGCAATATCGGCCATTGCTTCGAATGCCGCGTGACGGTCAACGGGCAACCCGGCGTCCGCAGTTGTTTGACAGAAATTAAAGACGGCATGGTAATTGAAAGCGGAAAACGCCAACCTACTCCTTTAAAACGAAAGGAGGCTGCCCGCCATGTATGATGCCGTTATAATCGGCGCAGGGCCAGCCGGATTATCCGCTGCGATCGCCTGCGCGAAATGGAACTTGCAAGTCGTTGTCATCGATGAATTCATGAAACCGGGCGGCCGCCTTCTTGGCCAGCTTCACCAGGAGCCCGATGGCACGTGGTGGAATGGAATCAAGGAAGCAAACATTTTAGTGGAACAGGCAAGAGCACTCGGTGTCGACATATGGTGTGGTGTATCCGTCCATCATATTGAAGAAGCGGGACAAGGCTGGCGTGTCCACACGAATAAAGAGCGGATCGACACGCCTAAGCTCCTGCTTGCGACCGGTGCCGCTGAGACCCCCGCACCCGTTCCGGGCTGGACGCTTCCAGGCGTCATGTCAATCGGAGCCGCCCAGGTCATGACGAATGTGCACCGTGTCCGCCCTGGAAAGAAAGGGATCGTTATTGGCATCAATGTGCTGTCAGCGGCGATTACCCGTGAACTTCAGCTGGCGGGCGTCGACGTTGCCGGAATGGTGTTGCCCCCTGTTAACCCGATAACTAAAGATGCCGGGAATCCCCGCAAAGTCATGCAATCAATATTGCGTATTTCCCATCTGGCGCCATCCGCATTTCTAAGAATGGGAGGCAAACTCGCCAGAGCCAATTGGATGCAAAACCTCGCTCTCACTTTTTATCCGAAAAGCGGGGTAAAAATGTGGGGCATCCCTATCCATCTCCGGAAGGTGGCAGTTCAAATTAATGGAGAGAAAGAAGTAGAATCCGTCACTATTTGCAGCGTCACTCCCGATGGAAAAAGGATCGAAGGGAGCAAGCAAACGATGGATGTCGACTTTGTCTGTATTGCCGGAGGGCTTTATCCGCTTGCTGAACTTGCGGCTGTCGCCGGCTGTCCATTTCATTATTTTCCAGAACTCGGCGGCCATGTGCCTGTCCATAATGAACGGATGAAAACACCGCTTGAAGGACTATACGTCGCCGGAAACATTACAGGCATTGAAAGCGCCAAAGTCGCCAGAGCGCAAGGGTTTGTCGCAGGTTTGTCGATCGCAAAAGAAACGATCCAATCGGCGGATTCGGCGATTGACAAACATCTTGAAAACGCCTTAGACGAGGTAAGAAAAATTCGCAGCAATGCGGCCATTCAGTTTCACCAGGACATCCATGCCGGCCGCAACAAAATGGAAAGCATATATAAGGAACAATTTTCTTAATGGGAGGACCTTCACTTTTGAAGGTCCTCTGACGTTTCCAGAAGTTACGATCTCGGAAATTATAAAAAAATTAACTAATTAATTTATAGTTGTAGTATAATAGTTAGAAATTTTTATTGAAATAAACATGGGGAAGGACTGAAATGATAGATGAACAACGTATTGCGCCAATCAAAAGAAGCATATACGCATAACATGTCACGTTCACGCCGATTGTGGATCGCCCTCATTCTCGGCTCTTTGTCGGCATTCGGACCACTTTCCATCGATATGTATCTTCCTTCATTGCCGACATTGACAAAAGACTTGCATACGACAACCTCGCTTGCCCAGCTTAGTTTGACCGCCTGCCTGTTAGGGCTTGCGCTTGGCCAGATTGTCGTCGGGCCGGTGAGCGATGTTCGCGGGCGGCGAAAACCGCTCATTATTTCGCTTGCCTTATATGCTGCCTCCTCATTGCTTTGCGCGATCGGTCCATCCATCTGGGTACTGATCGTCCTCCGGTTTGTCCAGGGGGTATGCGGAGCCGCTGGCATCGTCATTTCCCGTGCTATCGTCCGGGATCTTTATTCTGGAACGGAATTGACGAAATTCTTTTCACTTTTAATGCTTATTAACGGAGTGGCTCCGATCCTGGCACCGATTGTGGGCGGCCAGTTATTGAAAATTGTCCCATGGCAAGGGGTTTTTGTCGTTCTTTGCCTCATTGGCGCAGTGATGCTTGCTGCCGTCATTTTCGGTTTAAAAGAAACATTGCCAGTGGAACGGCGAGCGGCGGGTGGCATAAAAAATACGCTGTCGACCTTCCGTGACTTGATTAAGGACCGCGTTTTTATGGGGTACGCCTGGTCGCAGGCACTGGTGATGGCCGCCATGTTTGCCTATATATCCGGATCGCCATTCGTCCTCCAAGATATTTTTGGCGTGTCGCCTCAAGGGTTCAGCCTATTTTTCGCAGTCAATGGAATTGGCATCATCATTGCCAGCCAATTAACTGGCAAGCTGGCGGGGAGGATAAGGGAATCAAGGCTTCTTTTTACCGGCCTCGGCATTGCGACACTCGGAGGGCTTATTCTTTTTACAATGATTCTAGCCGGTGGCGGGCTGATCGGGGTCGTCATTCCCTTGTTTGTTGTTGTTTCGAGTGTCGGCATCGTTTCGACGACGAGCTTCTCGCTGGCGATGCAAAGCCAGGAAAAGACAGCCGGAAGCGCCTCGGCCTTGCTCGGCTTGCTGCCTTTCATCTTTGGCGCGCTCGCCGCACCGCTCGTCGGGCTTGGGGGCAGCCACACCGCCCTTCCGATGGGCATTGTCATCGCCGCTGCCGAAGTTGCCGCCATTTCGTGCTTTTTCTTCCTGGTGAAACGGAATAAAACAAGCGCCTAATCTCTTCTTAACAGCGATCGTTTTGCAATACGATCGCTGTTTTTTTATTTCGATTCTTCCACACGATCCAGCCATTCGTGAATAAATAACGTAAACATAGTGGATTGCTCAATTTGCAGGTTGTGCCCCGCACGGTCTAACACCGCAAAAGTTGCCCGCGGGAATTTATCAAGAAGCGACCATCCGTCTTTAAATCCTACGATCGAATCCTGACGCCCGAACAGAAACAGGCTGGGCTTGTCGAAGGAAGAAATCCGCTCATCGACCGGAAAAGAATATCCGTATCGCTTTTGGATTTTCGCCAAAAATTCTTCGTTCGCGATGCTGCATCCCGATGCAACTTCATCGCGATACCTGCTCCAATTATACTCGTCATGCACGACGGATATTGAAGTGAATTCCTCTTTTTCTTCCTTGCTAAACTTTGCGAGAAAATCCTCATCGCAGTAAAGAACGTGATGAGCAGGAAGCGTCCTTTTTTCATTTTCAGGTATAATCAGTGGGCAAATGAAGGCTGCCCCATCTATGTATTCCTTCCTTTCGCTTATAATGCCCCGTGCGATGTATCCGCCATATGACTCGCCGGCCACTAAAAAAGATTCGTTCGGAATGACGGCATCAATAAACCGCAACACGACATCGAGCATATCATCACTGCTCTCAATTTGCGGATATCCCTTTGTTTGCCCCATTCCCGGAAGATCGATGTAGATCCGCTTCCAGCCTTCCCTCTCCTTAAAGATAGGTTCCATGCAGCCGGTCATAAGCCGATGGTCAGGCGTAAATCCGTGGATCATAAGTATCGGACGGCCAGTTCCACGCGTTTTATAATGAATAGTTACATCCCCAAGCGAACATTCCATATCCTTTTCCTCCTAACTATTTTATATTACCTCTATTATACCAGAACATACATTCCCTGCGTGGAATTTTCGAAACAAATTTAAAAATTTTTAAAACCTAGTTGACCAATCGGATAAATGAGTATAATGTAAAGAAAATCAAATATTGGCTTTCCAAAAAAAATCAAATGCGGTGCTGATCAGATAAACTGAAGGCTGCGTCTTAACTTAAGACGCAGCCTTTTGATTTATAAAAAAAGAGAAATGGAGAGATCAAAATGAAAAAACTAAGGGAATCAATTTCTATTGTTTTGCTCGTTTTTACAGCTCTGTCGCTCGTTCTCAGCGGCTGCGGCAACGAGAAGACGAGCGGAGAAGCAAAAGAAAGCGACGATTCAAAAAAATCAGTAGAGCTGCTGAATGTTTCCTATGATCCTACACGGGAGCTTTATCAAGAGTTCAACGCTTCCTTCTCTGAATATTGGAAAAACAAAACGGGGCAACAGGTTACCATTAAACAGTCTCACGGCGGGTCCGGGAAACAGGCTCGGGCGGTGACTGATGGCCTTGAAGCCGATGTCGTGACACTTGCACTCGCATATGACATTGACGAAATCAGCAAGAAACGGGGCATCATTTCAAAGGATTGGCAATCGCGATTTGATGACAATTCATCGCCTTATACGTCTACCATCGTGTTTCTTGTAAGAAAAGGAAATCCAAAAAAGATCAAAGATTGGGATGACCTTGCGAGAAAAGGGGTTTCCGTCATTACCCCGAATCCGAAGACATCCGGCGGGGCGCGCTGGAATTATCTTGCCGCGTGGTCCTATGCCGATAAAAAATATCATGGCAACGAAAAAGAGATTAAAAATTTTATGAAAAAGCTGTATCAAAATGTTGAAGTGCTTGACTCGGGCGCTCGTGATTCGACCAACACATTCGTCCAGCGAGGAATCGGCGATGTTTTAATCGCGTAGGAAAATGAAGCGTACTTATCGACAAAGAAATTAGGCAAAGACAAGTTTGAGATTGTTTACCCTTCACTCAGCATCCTTGCCGAACCGCCGGTTGCCGTCGTCGATAAAGTAGCAGAGAAAAAAGGAACGGCGAAAGTGGCAAAAGCTTACTTGAACTACCTTTATTCTGAAAAAGGGCAAGAGATCGCTGCTAAAAACTACTATCGCCCAAGAAACAAAGAAGTTCTCAAAAAATACGCGAGCCAGTTCCCTGCTATTAATCTAGTGACGATCGACAAAGATTTCGGCGGATGGGAAAAAGCCCAGAAAACGCATTTTTACTGACGGGGGAACATTTGACCAAATCTATCAACCGAAATAAATACACTTTCCCGCTGCAATTCTTTCAGTAGGAAGAATTGCAGCTTCATAACTGTTAGAGGTGAAATATGAAACGAAAAGGATTCAAGCAACAAGCAATATAGCGTGCTGCCCGGGTTCAGTTTATCCCTCGGGTATACGATGCTTTATGTAAGCATTCTCGTCCTCTTGCCTTTATCGATGATTTTTATTCACACGGCCAAAATGGGATGGCCAAAATTCTGGGGGACGGTTTTAGATCCGCGGGTCATCGCTTCTTACAAGCTGAGCTTCGGGGCATCATTTGCAGCCGGACTGATCAACGTTTTTTTCGGCGTGCTTCTCGCCTGGGTGCTCGTCCGGTATAACTTTCCCTGCAAAAGTATCATCGATGGACTTGTCGACTTGCCGTTTGCCCTGCCTACAGCCGTAGCGGGCATCGCTTTAACGACTTTGTACGCCCCGAACGGGTGGATCGGCCGCCTACTCGGCTTTAAAGTCGCTTTTACTCCACTCGGCATCGTCGTCGCCCTCGTTTTCATCGGGCTGCCGTTTGTCGTCCGGATGGTCCAGCCGGTTCTGCAAAATCTTGAAAGCGAAGTGGAAGAAGCTTCAGCGAGCCTCGGGGCAAGCCGTTTTCAAACATTTAGAAAGGTGATTTTTCCTCAGCTTCTTCCGGCGGCGCTTGGCGGATTTGCCCTGGCGTTTGCCCGATCGCTCGGCGAATATGGCTCCGTTGTCTTTATTGCCGGAAATATGCCAATGAAGACGGAAATCACTTCCCTTTTAATCATGACAAAACTTGAACAATATGATTATGCCGGAGCAACAGCCATCGCCGCCGTCATGTTAGTGACATCCTTCATCCTTCTATTGCTGATTAATGGGCTGCAATGGTGGACAAACCGGAAATTTGCCGCAAGCTAAGGAGGTAGTTTTTTTGGCTGGAAATGTACCGATTCAATATACAAATATACCTTTGAAGCATTCGAAAGCTTCAGCCGAATCACCATGGATACGGTGGCTATTGATTGCCATTGCTCTTATTTTTTTACTTTTATTTCTCGTTTTGCCGCTGATCACAATATTCCTTCAAGCATTTGAGAAAGGGATAGACGTCTATATAAAAGCGATCACCGATCCGGAAACGATGTCCGCTGTCAAGCTGACCTTGACTGTCACCGCGATTGCCGTGCCGCTGAACGCGTTCGGGATTGCCGCCGCCTGGGCCATTACCAAATTTCATTTCAAGGGGAAGAACGTATTGATCACGGTCATCGACCTCCCTTTTGCAATATCCCCGGTGATCGCGGGGCTCGTTTTCGTTTTGCTATTCAGCACAAACGGCTTGTTCGGAGAGTGGCTTTCCGAACATAATGTAAAAATAATTTTCGCTTTGCCTGGAATTGTCCTTGCCACCCTGTTCGTCACTTTCCCTTTTGTCGCAAGGGAGTTAATCCCGTTAATGCAGGCGCAAGGATCCAGTGAAGAAGAAGCTTCACTGACGCTCGGCGCGAGCGGGTGGAAAACGTTTTGGCGCGTCACCCTTCCAAATATAAAATGGGGGCTATTGTACGGAATGATCTTGTGCAATGCCAGGGCGATTGGAGAATTTGGCGCAGTGTCTGTCGTTTCTGGCCATATCCGCGGACTGACGAATACGATGCCTCTTCATATCGAAATTCTGTACGGCGAATATCAATTTGCAGCGGCATTCTCTGTCGCATCACTCATGTCGCTGCTCGCTATCCTTACTCTCGTCCTTAAAAGCATTCTTGAGTGGGTAACGAAAAAACAAATCAATAGACTCAGCAATTAAAAGGAGTATGTAACAAATGAGCATAACGATAAAAAATGTCTCGAAATCATTTGGCGACTTTCATGCCCTTGACGATATCAATATCGATATAAAGACCGGTGAATTAGTGGCTTTGCTTGGGCCTTCCGGCTCGGGGAAAACTTCCCTCCTCCGGATCATTGCCGGCCTGGAAGCGGCGGATCAAGGCTCCATTTACTTTGGTAATGAAGATATAACGGCGATTCACGCGAAAGAAAGAAAAGTCGGCCTTGTTTTTCAGCATTATGCGCTATTCAGGCATATGACGGTTTTTGAAAATGTAGCTTACGGGCTAAAAGTGCGCCCCCGGAAACAGCGGCCATCAAAAAAAGAAATCGAGAGAAAAGTTCATGAATTATTGGAGCTTGTGAAGCTAAAAGAGCTGGAAAACCGCTACCCTTCGCAGCTATCCGGCGGACAGAGACAGCGGGTGGCGCTGGCCCGGGCACTCGCGGTTGAACCAAAAGTGCTTCTCTTAGATGAGCCGTTCGGAGCATTGGATGCAAAGGTGAGAAAAGACTTGCGCCGCTGGCTAAGAAGGCTTCATGACGACTTTCAAGTGACAAGCATTTTCGTCACCCATGACCAGGAGTAGGCACTGGATGTGGCGGACCGGATTGTGGTCATGAACAAAGGGAAAATCGAGCAAATCGGAAGCCCCGAAGAAGTTTACGATCATCCTAAAAGCCCTTTTGTGTACGATTTTTTAGGCAATGTCAACTTATTCCACGGCAGGCTCGATAACGGCAAATTGAAACACGGGTCCATTGAGCTGGACGCGCCTGAATTCCAATTGGAAACGAATCGACAGGCGGTTGGTTATGTGCGGCCCCATGACATTAGCATAACGAGGGAAGAACAGGGAAAAGACAGCGTCGCCGCAACAATCAGCCATATCCATATGGTAGGACCCACCGTTCACCTTGAATTGTACAGGGAAGATACATCCGAATATTTAGAGGCAGAAATTACGAAAGAACGTTATCGGTCCCTTCAAGTGCATACAGGCGAACATGTTTTACTATTTTTTCCATTCTATTTTTCTTTTATATTTTGTTCACTTTTTGTTTGTATTGGATAAAAGAGGAACGATTTGAAGAGCACTCTGGATTGCTGAGAAAAGCATTGTATACTATTTTTGTAGCGGGACTATTAATGGGCTTTGTTTTAGAAGCGATCGATTTTAAAGACTGGAAGTTTCTTCTTCAACTTGCCGGGTTAGTTGTTTTTGTAGACCTGGCCATTTATCAAACGCCCCACATTGTGAAAATCTGGTCGGCTGAATTTCGAGAAGGCGACAAGATTGTTAAAACGCTGAAACAGAATGTGAAAACGATACAATTTATGCGCAAAAAAGCAAGTGTGTTTTCCATTCTTCTGCAAAGCGGGGAAGAGCTTTTTGCCAGTAAACCTTCTTCTTTCGATTTCGACCACTACCGGCAAGGATTGCTTCAAACCCTTGTTCAGTATACAAATGAATTTGGCATTGAAGCTAATATCTATCAAATAGAGGGCATGGAGAATGAAGAAGAATTGCAAGGGTGCATTTTAAATGTCTTACATCGGATAGAAAATCTCTACAACGTTGACATGCCAGATAAAAAGAATGTAGCAATGGATCTTCAACAAGCTCAAGTTTGCTCATTGGAAGAAGACCGATATGCGATTATCCCTATCTATGGGACCCGGTTTAATATTTTGATTGTCTTATCAGCTAAAGCCGAGCCGATTATGGAGATTGACACCCAGCATGTGATTAGCCTGACAACAATTTATAATTGGCAAGCGTAAAAAGGCAAAAATTATGATAAAATTAGAGTAACCAATGGGGAAGGAGAAACCGTTATGAGTTTATTAAAGCATTCCCAAAAAGAGCAGCAAAAAGATGCTGAAACGAAAACAAAGGCTCGTATCACCACTGTTCCTCAGTTTGCATCAACCAAATCATTATTGGATCAAAATAGGAAACTTCGAAAGCGGTTAGCTACAAAGTTTTAGCCTGTTATTTAAGGGAGAAATGCTTCTTTTTGTTCCATGTTTGAACTCCTCTGCATATGGATAGGATAGTACCACGTAACAAGCGGAGGAAAGAATATGGATCAACAGCCCAGACGGTTAACGCCGCAAAACCCCAAAAAAGTAACGACAGCGAAATTCGAACACAAAGCAGTAAAAGAAAGCCAATCGCTTATCAAAAAATTGTCAAAATAAGGTTTTCATTGGGAAGAGTGTTATGGGACGCTCTTAATATGTGAAAAAAGGGAAATTTCAGATTAATATAAAAATGCCGGAAAACAGAAGGGTCTTTACATTAACGAGTTTTTATTGAAACATATTTCATTATTCACTTGAAAGCCAGAGCCGGGATAAATTCGGACTCTGGCTTATTCTTTAGCACTCTCAGTTAATGCTTTTACAAGCATCATTAATTCTTCTTTTGTTAGCGTCACCCCTTTTCCCATTTTTTCACGGGTTGGCGACCATTCTCTTATATCATATTTAGGCTCTTTTCCGTTCCAGCTGATGAGATTCAGCTCTTTACGCCATCCGTTTTTATTTACCGATAAAACTACAATTTCTTGGATAATTTCATATTTAAATTCAGCCACATTGTCCTCCGTTCTTATGTTTATTTCTGCGTACTTATAATTGAATCTTCTTTAACGGTATTGATATTTTTCTCACACTGTTTCAAGTCATTGACTAATTCAGCAAAATGTTCGGCAAAACAAAACGACAATTGATCCATCTGCTCAATGATGGCTAAATCTATGGTGTCCAATCTGCTGGGCTGTTTCGTAGGACATTTCATTTCCATTAATGCAATTATATTTTTATTATAAAATTCTGCGTACTGTATTATCTCCGTTACTTCACTCCATAGATCTGGCATTTTTGTTAACCATTTATCTTCCAATTGTTGCTTAAAGTTATTTTCAATTTTCTTATCAGATGATTCGGCCATATAAGGAAGATATTCTTCATTAAATATCGATGATGCTGCCTTTACCAAAAGGTTTGCCTCTTCACTTGATAAGGTGACTCCCTTACTCATTTTTTCATGTGTAGTGTTCCATTCTCTAATATCATACTTAGGTTGATACCCATTCCAACTAATAATGTTCAATTCCTTTCTCCAACCGGGCCGTGTTTCAGATAAGACGGCAAGGTGCTTTATGATTTCAAATGAAAATGGCTCCAACTTGCCCCACCTTCCTTATGTTGAAAAGGCTATCAGCACGCGATAGCCTTTAACTTTATTAAGCTTAAATAAGCGGTTTAATCTTCATTTCCTTAAGTTTTTCCCAGAGTGGAAGCATCGCTCTGTCAGGGTTAAAATAAAATTCGCTGCCGCGCACTCTCCAAAACACCCATCCGAGTCTCTCTAGCGTTCTTTGTCGTTTCATATCCTCTTCATAGCGGTCCAATCCATGCCACTTATCACCATCGCATTCGACCGCTAGACGGCCATTCTCTCCTTCAATGACAAAATCAATTCGGTATCCAGCTACTTCATATTGAGGAATGATTCGATATCCTCTTGAAGAGATACGGTCAAAGACATCAAATTCAAATTGGCTTTCGCACTTTTCCCTTCCTGCTTCTAACATCTCTTGAACCGGTTGATAGCAATAAGAAAGTAATTGATAACGCAAACATTCTTTATTGCGGAGGTCGTCTAAAGAAACCGAGTGGAAAAGGAATACTTGATCTTTCGCCCTACTCATCGCAACATTAAAACGCCTTCGATCATTTTCTTTTACTAAAGCGGTAATTCTTGTTTCTCCAGGTGCAACAACGAGACTTAAGAAAATAACATCCCGTTCATCTCCCTGGAATGCATAGGCATCACCGCAAATAATCTTTCTTTCTTCAATTTCTTTAATGCCAATTCTCTCAAGCAACTTCTTTTCTATTAATGCTGCCTGACCCTTTCCTTGCATGCTGATAACTCCAAATGATTTGCCGTTATATTTCGGATCTTTCAGGCATTCTTCTATTTTTGAAACAATTTGATCCGCTTCCGGCTCATTTCGTACATTTTGTCCTGATCCTTCACGATACCCTTCTTTTACATAAACCGGTACAATTGGCTCCAACCTGTCAGAGTGGAATGGCCTTAACGGAATAAGGGGTGTATTTGGATAACTGATCATATTCGAAAACCCGATAATCTCCGGCATACATCTGAAGTGTTCACGAAGAACGATTCGCCCTCCGAATAAGATATTCGCTAGATCAAAGAAAGAGCTATCGACACTAATGTTATCTCGATGAGGAATATCATGAATGTATTGTTGGTTAAGCGCGAAAACATCGTCTCTATTAAGCCCGACAAATTCCGGGCTAATTTGCTTATCATCTCCAACTACAATAATTTTTTTCGCAATATACATTAAAAACAAAGCATCCGGGCCTGATTGACTAGCTTCATCGATAATGACCACATCAAATAATTCCTGACTCGGAATAATGGTGTCTACCACTTGATACAGTGGCATAATCCACGCCGGGATCGCCGTTCTGCATTCGTCCATATGGCTTCTTGCATCTCTACGATAGCGTTCGGCATTTTTCCCTGTCCCTTTTCCGATTTTTCTCATTGATGTTGTCCAGGCAAGAAGGTGCTGGCGCTCTTTCTCTGTTAACCGTTCAAAACAATAGCTCCATGCTTTATCGGCAATAACTTGATTCAAATGCTTTCGAATAGAATCCTCTGTTTTTGCCAGATCCTTTTTCACTTGATCAACATCTTTTGCTAAAAACTCCTTAAGCCAGGTTTTTGCCTGCGCCCATTTCCATGCTTGATTCAATGAAGCGAACCGTTTATCCCAATCATCATAAGGATTCCGTTTGCATTCTTCCACAATAGTTGAAATTTCTTTCTTTAAGCTTTCTTCTAAGTAAGAGAGCCTCGCATAATCCACTTTTAATTTTTCCAAATTCTTAAGTTCTTCTATAACAGATAAGTATAACTGGTAATCCCGGTTTCGATAAGCCCGGTCAAGTGCATAATAGATTGGGTGTTTATTCTCAAGAGACATTCCCTTTGCAATGAGCTCATCGATCGCTTGAAGGCATTTCTGAACTTCAAGCATTCTCCTATTCAGCAATACGGCAGCACAAACATCCCGTAAAAGACTGAAATCTTTCCTTTGCAAAACAGTAGATGGCAAATTCAGCTCTTGAAGAAGATTATTCTTTTTTTCTAACTGACTATAAAACTGATAAACAGCTTCCATCCTCTCGAACTTTACTTTTAATTCCGTTAAAGTAAATAATCGATTTTCTTTTATTAGGATAGGTTGATGAGTTAATTCTTGAAAAGAAGAACACATCTTTTCCACTTTAAAATCAAAATCTAACGTCTGAATCAATATTTCCAATTGATCGATCGATTTAGGAGCTGATCCGTTCAATTTAACTTCTTTTAAGAAATACCAATGTTCACGTACCACCTGCGGCCTAAAACCCGGGATCCCGGTCTTCCATCCTTTATCTTTGAAATACTCATAAAGCTTTCTTGCATCATCTAATACATTTTTTCTCGTTTTACCTGCAGGAAGTTCAATCTCATTATCCCCAATGTCTTTTGCATAATGTTCTATCGTTGCAAGCTTTTCTTGCCAATCTGAATACAGCTGGATCCATAAATGATGCTGATTGTTTACTATATCTTCTCCCGCCTGTTGGACCCATGTACCTTCTGTTGAAAGAGACTCTTTCTGTTTAATTAATCGATCAAGCTGCTGGTGTAGTTCCTGAACAATTGAACCGTTTTTATCGCTTAAATAAGTAAAACATTCATCTGCACTGGCCAATTGTAAGCTGGCTAATTGTTGTTCCAGGATACGTTCTTCTTCTACTAATTTTTGAAACTGCTCCTCATCCATAAGCTTATCAATAGCAGGGATATCCTGTTTCACTTGTCTTTCTTTTAAAGGATGGAATAGCCTTCTTAACTTTAAAAACTCTAAAGCTTCATCATTTGAAAGCGGGCAATTTGCATTTTCATTTAGCTCTACATCCATCCATTGGTATTCGCTGCTTTCTTTATTTATAACTTTAGCAATCTCCTGAAGAGTTCCAATGTATGTTCCTCCACATAAATGATGTTCGTATGTTTCTTTTTCAATGAGATGGAGCAAATCTTTTTCGAGTCCGGCTTTCTTCTTTCTTAAATCCTTTATCTTATCTTCAGTAGTCTTGATTTCTCTTTTGGTTCTATCTTCTGAATAAAATTGTTGTTTCCCAATTATCCCCTGAACAACGTTTTCCATATCTCTTAATGCATCTTTATCGTTCCCAAGTAAACTCACACATAAATGCTGAAGTTCTTCAGGCAGTTTGTTTTTCAAAACCTTTAGAGCCCTTGGCGTCTGGCTTGTTACTAAAATTTTCTTGCCGGTTGCGAGAAGATGGGACATTAAATTCGCAATCGTATGACTTTTCCCGGTACCGGGTGGCCCTTGAACGATTACCCCATTTCGTGATTCGATCTGATCGACAATTTTCATTTGTTCCTCGTTCGCGGCAAGAGGCATATAATATTCTTTTCCTTCGAAAAAATTGGGATTTGATTGAGCTTGAAGAGCATTTTCGCCTTTTCCCATGTCATCCATGATCTCGACAATCCGGTGAATTCCTTCAGGTAAAGTCGTCTCGTCTTCTTTTAGCTGCTGAATGATCGTGTCATATGTTTTAATAAAATTCCGGTCAGATCTTTTGCGTAATATAAGAGCTGGACTAAAAGATACAATCGGGTTCGGTTGTTGGCGATCTATTAATTCAATTGCATTTTCATAATATCCATCAGCTGAAACCGTTTGAATCCAGCTTTTTAGTACTAATACAAGCGGTTCTATATCTGAAATTGTTGAGCCATTTTCCCGAATCATCCGATGAATATCTCCCAAAGACTCCTGATTTGGACGTTCATGAACGTCCAGCATATCCTGTTCGAGCGAAAAGGAAGATTCTTCTACATTATTGAGTGCAACAGAAATCTCCCCATCTTCCGGCTCAAGCTCGATTGTTACAGGATGCGTTAATAAATGTCTGGAAATTATATTCTTTTTTACAGGTTCCCAATTGAGCAGCCCGAGTCCTAATACCGTCTCATATTCTTCCCCTAATTTCTTTACTTTTTGATAAACGCCAAATAATTGTGAATAGGCTTTTTGAGCTTTTAAATATTCTTTATACTCTTCATACCACGGGGACCAATCATTTTCTATGTAATCATTCCATATTTTCTTAACATGAGCATGATTTTTTAATAGATAAATATAATTTTTCTCCGCTTCCGCTTCATTTTCCATCGCGTCACTGACTAAGCGTTTTGACAACAAAATAGGTTCAGTCTCAGTCTCTGTCAATTCCCAATAAATCCAATCTTCAAGTTGTTCCGGAAGATCAGGGCGTTTTGGAGCAATCGGCTTTCTCATTTGCAAAACTAACGTATCGTTATTTACACTATTTTTTTGGTCGATAAAGGTATAGCTATAATTTTCATTTGTTATGGAATGTAGCCAAAGTATATTTTCATAGTTTTTCCAATGTTTCACAGAGACCATGGACAACTGTTTGAACTCCCGTAAATATGTAAAAAGTCTTATGGCTTTTTCTTTTTCAGGTAATACTTCTATTGATAATGCCACTGAACACACCTCTAGCTATTTTCTCAATTACAATAATGATTTTATCATATGTACAATTTTTATAATAACGGGAAATGTTGGTTAAATAAGAACCTATTCAAAAAAATCGACCTTAAATTAAGATCGAGTTTCCACACAACATTTTAAAGAAAGGACGCTTTTATGTGTGTCAATTATAACACTTCTTCCAGAAAAAGAAAAAAAGTCTTCCTACCACGGATGGCTAAATATAAAGAACAAAATGAAAACTCTGGCGACCGTAACAGCTATTCGGAAAACGGATAAAGACACAACTTTTATGGTAAGGTGCATGTCAAGTTTGGAATTGTAGCATGATCCCACAACATACTGAAAGTAACATGTATCCGCCAGTTACTTTCAAAGAAAAATCGTAAAAATAGAAAAACCAGTGAAGAAAAACGACTCGTTTTTTTCACTGGTTTTATTTTTGGGACTTATCGGACAATCCAGTAGTGCAAATTTAAACTCTTTTGAAAAGAGGACTAGTTTTTTTAAAAAATGTTTCGTTAACTATTTACAGGTACCGTTACTTTAATTGGTGTTGAATCAGCTGATTTACCCGTTTTAGAATCGGTTACCGTGAATACTAACGTTACATCAGTATTTTCATCTGGAGCTTTAATCGTTCCATCCTTAGCAATTATATTTTCATCACTTGATGACTTAATTACTACTGTAAAACCTTCAGCAACTTCAGGCATTGTTAACTTCGTATCACCTTGAGTTGGAGCTTGCACAGAATTAATTTTCGCAGCTTCAGCATTTACAGTGGCTTGTGCTTTTAGATCATCAATTTTTTGCATTGCTGCTTTTAATTTGTTTTGATTCTCTTTAGATACTAATTGTTTCTGAGAATCAGTTAACTTATTAAATGCAGCGTTTGCATCATTTACAGCTTGTTCGTCACTTAGTTTCAATTGATTAACCGCTGGTAAAGCTTCAATTAGCTTTGTTACAGAAGATGCTGCATCGAAATCTTTAGCGGAAGTTAGCGCATCTTTGTTTACAGTAAAGTTTAAAACAATCGTATCTCCGTTGTATTGAACGTATACATTTGCTTTTCCTTCACCTTTAGCAGTTACGGTGACTTTATCGGCAGCTTTATTGAGTGTTAATACGGAAGAATCGTCAGTTGTAACAATAGCATCAGACTCCCGAACATCAAATATTTCGCCGTATTGGTCAATAGCATCTAAAGTGAATGAAACCGCACCGTTGGCTTCATGGTCTACCTCACCTTTACCATCAAGTGCAACCTGGATTCCAGCAGTCGCTGTATCTGCATCCAGGGCTTTTGCAACCGTTTCAGTCACTTTGGTTGAACCTTTTACAGGAGCCGCTTGAGCGTTATCAAAGTTCAGCTCAAGAGTAGCAGATTTAAGATTTGCTGTTGTAACCTTAACTGTTACTTTTCCTTTAAAGCTATCTGGTACATCTACTTTTCCGTCATTTACGGTTACAGAATCTTTAGATGCTGCAACTTCTTTACCATTTTCTAATACAGTCCCGTTAATTGAATCAACAGACCAATTTAAATCAGCATTGCTCACAGGAACTTCACTTCCGCTCGCTGTGAAAGCAGTAGCTTTAAGCGTAACTTCACCTTTGGAAGAATATAGTGGTTTTTGAGCGTCAGCAGTAGAAAGTTTCACGCTATCTACTAATGAACCTACAGAATCCACTTTTACATTTACAGGTACTGACTTACCACCAATCGTAAAGGTGATTGTCGCATTACCTTTTGAAGCGGCAGTTACATTATAAGAGTATCCTGCGAATTTGCCATTCTTAGTTACTTTAACAAGCTGAGCTTTACTTTCATCTTTTGTAATTCCTTCTAGTACTCCAGAACCACTTTCATCGGATTTAACTGTAACATTATTAAGATCGGCATCTTTTAGTTCAATTAATTGACCATATTGGTCTTTTGTTTCAAACTTAATTTGTCCGTTTGATCCTAATGCAAATTGTGCATTGGTTACAGTTGCTGTAATAGAGTCAAGTTTACGAGCTTCTTTTGCAGTAACTGTTACTTCTTTCGAAACTTTTCCAGTTGCTTTGTCAGAAACTTTTACTGTGTAATCTTCAGATTTAAGCCCCGCTTTAACCGTTGCTTTTGAAGGATCAACTTTAACAGCAACTTTTACCGCTTTTGTTTGATCTGTTGTTACTTCATTGTCTTTATCTAAGTAAACTAAAGTAGCTAAATCAGAAGTAGCAAATGCATCATCTCCTGGAGCTTTTACTTCAACTTTGAGTAAATCTTTGTCCAATAATTTAACGTTATATTGATCCGTCACATTTAGATCAATATATTTTACATCGGAATCTCCAGATATAATTGCATTATTGCCAGTTAAGTCTGAAGCGTCAATTCGGCTTACAGCAGATTTCGCAAGTGTAGTTGTAGTAATTTGCTTAGATACAGATCCTTTTACTAAAGTAACAGTATCTTTACCTTCTCTCGCTCCTGTAAAGGAGATATACTTAACTACTTTATCAGTAGAATCCGTTGTGATTACTTCTTTATCTTTGTTAAGAAGTTTAACAGTCATGTTAGATGTACTTGCTAATTGAAGTTGATCAGCTGTGACATTTACTTCCTCACCATGTTTATTGGTGAATTTAATTGGTTTTACCACTTGTTTTTCAGCAGTAAGTTCATTTGTTCCAAATTCTTCAACATTAATATCCGTTACATCTTGGCGAACTGAAGAAGTAAAGGATTGTTCAACGGAAACTATACCGTCTTTAGCGTCAACTGCAGATCCGGTATAAACTTTAAATTTATAAGTTCCTGCAACTTCTGATTTCACGTTAGCGTAAATAACTTTGGTTTCGTCAACATTCGGAGTATCAGGGTTATCCGTAGAACCATATGCAAAAGTTACAGCAACATCAGAATCTTTAGCGCCCTCCGGCTTAGCAGTTACAACATATTTTAAATCGGATGGTGTTAAGAGCGCACCTTCATTTTGTGTTACTGTAAATGCATTAACCGCTTCTTTGTTATATACAGTTGCCCCACCAACTGGAGAAACTGTTAGTGATTTCAATTCAGCGGCCCCAACATTAATCGTAACAGACTGACTAAGTTTTGTATTTTTTGCGTAAAATGCTTGTACTTTATATTGTTTTGAAGCAGTCTTATCAAACTTAAAGGTAGCCCCAGTTTGTTTCGTATCTTCTACACCATCAACAAACCAGCGAATGTCCCCTTTACCGACGGCAACCGGGTTATTGTATTGGTCTTTTACAGTAACTTTCACATTCGTGCTGTTTCCGGATGCGATAGATGTCTTTTCAGCGGATAATTGTAAGCTTGATGCCACAAGTCCGCTTTCAGGAGCTTTTACAACTGTATAGGAAAGAACGGATTCAACTTTGTTGCTAACAAGCGTAATTACAAGTTGGTCATTAACTGCTAAATCATGATTAACTGTTACATAATCATCCCCTGCAGTATAACTAACTTCTTTATCTGCTCCAACAGTTAATGGCATTCCGTTTAGAGTTGCTTTAACAGTAACCTCTTTTGCGTTCGCACTATCAAGCGTAATCGGTTCACCATATTGGTTTTTAGCTGCAATGTATACTTTTGTCAAACCTTTTTGTGCAACTACTTCGGAAGTTTGCTTTTCAAATGTCTTTGCATATTGAGCTGCTACTTTCGCAACAAAGTCAGCGTTAGTGAAACGAGCCCAATCAGCACTTACAGTATAAGTCGCTGCATCTGTTAGAGAAGCAAAATTATCTAATTGGAACTTCGCTTTTCCTTCAGCAAGGCTTCCTGCTACATATGTTGCGGTTACTGTTTTATCTTCGGATTTAAGTGACACTTTTTTCATTAGAAGATCTTTTTCAGTCAGTAAAGAACCGACTTTTAATTCAACAGTATTGGTATTAATAGATGAAGCGGAGTCTACTACAGGTAGAGCTAACCATGCTTCTGCTTTTTGAATGGCTTCTTCTGCTTTTGTAACTTTTTCTGTTAAAGTAGCAATGTTTTCGTTACCTTCTGGCAATGCTTTAATTGCGTCTTTAGCCGGTTGAACTTTTGCTTTTGCTGCATCTACCGCTTCTTGAGTTTTTAATTCTTTTGTTGCCGCTTCAAGCTCATTTACAGCCTTTACTGCATCATTAACAAGCAACGTTACTTCGGCTGTCTTGATTTTTTCTACTGCAGCATCAATTTTAGCCGTAAGATCAGCCGCATCTTTTTCACTTAGATCTTTAAGCGAATTTTTAGCTGGTTCTACTAAATCTTTTGCAGCTTTTACTTTGTCTTTTGAAGTAAGATCAGCTGTTGCATCTTCTAATGCTTTTACAGCTTTTTGAGCATTAGCAAGTTTAGTAGCATAGGCTTCTTTAGCCGCTTTCACTTTCTCTTCAGCAACTCCGATTCTCTTTGTTAAATCAGCAGCATCGTCTTCGTCAAGAAGCTTAACTGCATTTTTAGCATTTCCAATCAGAGCGTCAGCCGCATCAATTTTTTCTTTCGTGGAAAGATCTGCTGCGGCTTCTTCCAATGCTTTTACTGCTTCATTAGCGTGAGCAACTTTTGTATCGTAGTCGGCTTGAGCAACTTTAATCAAAGATTCTGCTGCATCAATTCTTTTTGTAAAAGCAGCTGCATCTGTTTTATTAAGCTCTTTCACAGCAGTTCTAGCTGGTTTTACCAATGCTTGTGCCTCTTCTACCTTTTTATGAGTAGAAAGATCTGCCGTTGCTTTTTCTAACTTTTCTACTGCAGATTTAGCTGCAGCATATTTTTTCGCATATTCCGCTTTTGCTTTTTCATCTTTAATCTTCTTGTCTAACGCTTTATATGCGCTGTCAGCTGGAGTCAGGTACTTTTTGTTGAATGCATCGCGAGTAGGGATGCCGTAAACTTTCCCTTTTGCCACAGCGCCTTTGAAAGCGTCGATTGCCGATTTCAAAGATTTTAATGTAGCATCTGCTTTTTTCGCATCATACTTTTTCACAAGGTCATTAGCAGCTTTAGTTGCTTTATCTAGTGCAGAACCTTTGTCAATTGCAGTGTTGTAGCCTTTAGCGTAAGTGATGTTGCTCTTAATCCCTGCAAGACGCTTCTCAAATTTCTTTTCGTCTTTTGAGCTTAGCTTTTTCACTTCTTTGTATGCTTTTGAGTAAGCAGACTCAGTAGCTGTAGTGCTAATTTTTGTGAAGCTAAACTTCTTCGACTTTGGATAATACTTCTCTTTTAATTTTGCAGCCTCTTTTTCTGCAGTCTTAACGGCAGCGTCTGCTTTTTTATATTGAGAAGATGCCGCAAAGGATGCTGGAGCCGCAGAAACGAATGCACCTGCTGCTACGGAAGTCGCTGTTGCGATCTTCAGTGCTTTCTTTTTGTCCATTTTTCAAATCCCCTTCCATTTGTGTGAAGTTATTTTGTAAAAATTGTTAGATTACCATGATTTCAATGGACAAAATCGCCATATGGTATGTACTACATGGATTTCCAACAATTTTCATAACCATTTCTTTGTATGTTGCTAGTTCTTTTATACTAGGAAAATACTATTTAAAAATAGTAATTTACTAGTAACTTTGGAATACATTTCATATAATATAACAAAAACTGATAAAACGCCAGCTTTTTTCGTCATTTTTAAGTTATATTTTTCTATATCTTAGTAAATACTTCTATAAAAATAGGCATTTTATCCCGCTAGATAGCTCCCGTTTTCTTTGTTACACCACTTATATCGACACTTTTTGTCAATATTTAATAGTTTTTTTAAAAAAATATCCGTTTTTTAGAAACAGATCCATTTTTTCAACCTCTTTTTATAGGTAAATAGACCTATTTCTTTTGTTGTGAATCTTTATTTTTAAGATGAATCATTCTACTTCTCTTAGACTGGTATACTATTAGTAGTTGAGGGAGGGATTTTTTTGCGGAATTTTATGGCGTTGGTTGTAATGTTGATCTTGATTATTGGCATTATTGTTCCAATCGTTAAAGCATCCGGCAAGCCGGCTGTTGAAAAGCGGCTGTTGGAAAAGGTGCGGAAAGATAAAAAAGCCACTCAGGCGATCATTGTGACGGCAAAGTCGGAAACCGGGTTTCACGCCTCGTTAGTCGCTTACGAATACCGGAGCGGGAAATGGGAAAAGGTGTATTCGATGCCTGCTGTGATCGGGAAAAAGGGGATTACGTTTGATATGCATGAAGGCGGAATGAAGTCTCCAGCCGGCATTTATTTTATTGATCGGAGCTTCGGGACGGCAGCGAAGCCTTCTGGCATGAAGCTTCCCTATCAACAGACGACGGAACACGATTACTGGGTTGATGATGTAACTTCGAAAGATTATAATCAGTGGAAAGTTTACACAGGAGATCCGCACAAAAAGTGGAAGTCGTTTGAACAGCTGCACATTCCGCTTTATAAATACGCGGCCGTTATCCGTTACAACGAAGACCCGATTGTCAAAGGAAAAGGAAGTGCGATCTTCTTTCACATCTGGCCGGAGCCAAACAGCCCGACCGCCGGATGCACGGCCGTATCCGAAGAGAATATTGTAAAATTGCTGAAGTGGATGGACCCCGAAAAAAAGCCTGTCATCATTCAGGGCACGGCTGACCAATTAACAACATTGAGCAAATAAGCGAATTGAAGCTGTCTGGTTTCGTATATTACAGGCTAACAGATGCAAGCCTGCTCATTGACGGAGGCTATTCCGCACAATAATATGTACTTAAAAAAGCAGGGAACTGTTGTTCTCTGCTTTTTTTGTTTACCCGATTTCCAAATTTTCAAAGGAACCACACGATTATTGTAGAATAATTAAACGATTATATTGTGATACATATAGTAGATGGGAGGAAAATTATGAAAAGGAATGTTCGGCTGGCACTGTTTCCTGTGATTATGCTCAGCTTCGTGCTTCAGCTTTTGGCCGTGCCTTCAATGGCTGCTGGGTCTGACGGACATCTATTAACGGACAATATCGACCAACTTTTGCTGAAGCTCGAAAATGACGAAAACAGCAAAGGCATCCAGGCGGGAGTTACCATATACAATTTGTCAAAAAATGAGCTGCTCTACTCGCACAATGCTGAAAAATCGTTTGTCCCCGCCTCCACGCTTAAGCTTTTCGTCGCAGCGACCGCTCTCGATCGTTTGAAACCAGACTATCGATTTAAAACAGAAGCTTATTTGGATGGCAAGCTGTCACAGAATGGCACCCTTCATGGCAATCTTATCATTAAAGGCTACGGCGACCCTTCCCTTACAACAGAAGATCTCGATGGCATGATCGAACAATTGCAGAAGGAAAAAGGATTGAAACGGATAAAGGGAAACATCCTTGTCGATGAAAGCCGCTTTGATAATGTACGGCTCGGCAAAGGATGGATGTGGGATGACGAACCGTGGTATTACAGTGCACAAATTAGCGCCTTATCTGTCAATGAAAACGTTGTCGATCTGGAAGTTTCGGCTCGCGGGAAAGCTATCGGCCAACGTCCTGAAGTAAGCGTCTCACCGGAGAGCGATAATGTAAAAATCGTCAATGAGGCACACGTCGTCGATGGATCGAAAGACGATGTGACATTTAATCGCCAGCGCACGGAAAATATCATTACAATTAGCGGAACGATCGGAAAAGACAGTGATCCTGCAAGCGAAAGCATCACAATCGAAGATCCCGCTTTATTTGCCGGAAATGTCGTCAAACAGCTTACCGAGAAGCATCATATCCATCTATCCGCCCAAACAGCAGTGAAAAAGACTGTCACGAAAAAACAAAGGCCCGATGCCGTCCACTACTCCAAACCGCTATGCGACCTCGTTACCCATTTGAATAAAGAAAGCGATAACTTTTACGCGGAAATGTTTTTAAAAACCGTCGGCAAAGAAATTGAAAATAAAGGGAGTTTTCAGGCAGGTGTTCAGGTCGTGGGAGATCTGTTAAAACAAGCGGGACTGAAAGGCGACTATAGCCAGGTCGACGGCTCCGGGCTTTCCCGTTTAAATTTCGTGTCACCGAACAACATGCTCGCCTTTTTGCGCTATGTCAAAAAACAAAGCTATTGGCCTTTCGTTGAAAAGTCTCTTCCTATTGCAGGTGTGGACGGAACGTTGAAAAACCGGATGAAGAAAACAGAAGCGGAAAACAATCTTCAAGCTAAAACCGGTTCCATGTCAGGCGTCAACAACATGGTCGGGTTCGTGAAGGCTAAAAATGGCGACCAGATTGCATTCGCTATCTTGATGAACGGCATTTATAAATCAAAATATGCGATCGACTTCCAGGACAAAGTCGGGGTCTTGCTCGCCAAATACCCGGATCTAAAAGCGCCGGAAACCAATTTTCAGCCGAAAAGCCCTGCCTACCCACTTTCAGAAAAGATCGGCCCGATTATTCATGATCCCCGTTTAAAAGGGGTGACGATGGGAATCATCATCCAATCGCTTCGGCAAAATAACGTGCTTTATGCGCAAAATGAAGACAAGCTGCTGACGCCCGGTTCAGCCGTAAAAATTTGGCCAACGCTTGCGGGACTCGAATACTTTGGACCGGATTTCCGCTACGAAACTGATTTGTATGTATCGAAGAACGCTGGACGTTCTGGAGTACTGAATGGGGATGTCATCTTAAAAGGCAGTGGCGACCCTTCTTTGACAACGGAACAGATTAAGCGATTCGCCCTGGCCTTAAAGAAAGTAAAAATCAAAAAAGTGAAAGGCGATATCGTTGTTGACGAAAGTGCTTTCGACAGTGAACGCTATCCGCTCGGCTGGACGTGGGATGAAGAAGACAATAGCGCATATCCGCAAATAAGCGCATTAAGCGTAAACCGGGGAACGGTCGCCATCAACATTCAACCAGGAAAACATACAGGAAAACCAGTTGTCGTATCACAAGAACCAAAAACGGAGGATGTCCAAATCGTCAATGAAGCCATTACCGTCCCTTCTGGCGGAAAAGAGACGCTTTCCGCCTACCGGGAACGCGGAAAAAATATCATTACCGTACGGGGACAACTGCCATTGAACGCGAAAAAGAAACGGATCGCGATCGCAATCGAACAGCCCGCTCTTTACACTGGCTATGTCTTTAAAGCCAAATTGAAAGAAGCCGGAATTCACGTTGATCCGAAAAGCAAGGTGAAAATCGGTTCGGTTCCTGAACATGCCGAAAAAATTGAAGCGGTACGCTCGAAACCGTTAAACGAGTTAATCTCAACGATGAACAAAACGAACGACCACTTTTATGCGGAAATGCTGACGAAAACGATTGGAAAAGGGCAAGAAGATAACGCGGCTGTCGCCGGGACAAGTGACGGCGTCGCTAAAATGTATGACTTGCTGAAAGCCAAAGGTATCAACACCACATTCGATCTGTATGACGGTTCCGGTGCCACGCGTTATAACCAGGTGAGCGCCAATCAGCTTAACGCGACGCTCGGCCTGATGAAAAACCATCCAGGCTTTCGTTCATCTTTGCCAGAAAAAGCGACCGGCAGCGGAATCGCCGAAACGCTCTCGAGCCTTGGCTGCTGGACAGGCTACGTCACTGGAAAATCAGGCGAAACATATGCCGTCTCGATCTTGATGAACGGTTGGGTTGAAAATGAACGTGTCATGGAAGAAACAGAACAAAAAATCCTTAAGGAATTGGCGCGGAACTAATAGTGCCCGAGGGGGCATTTCCCCCTCAAACTACTCTTATTGAACAAAGCCTCAAATAAACAATGTCAGATTTCCTTACAAGCTAATAGAACATTACTGATTTCACAATTATAATGAGTAAAAAAGGAGGAGATCATCGATGAAAAATCAGAGGAGTTATTGTGCCGGATGCTGCACCATTCAAGATCTGTTTCACACCGAGTGCTTAACTTGTGGTGAAACGTTGAATGAAATTATTATCGAAGTTCAACAAGGAAGCCATCGTTTGTCAAAAGAGTGCAAGTTGATTCAATCCGAACCATTGCGGGCATCCTAAAAAGCAATTAAGCCGACCCGTTGATAGACCGGCTGAAATGTGGAACTTCCTTACTTATCCGCTTTTGTATTTAACGGCTTCAATTTTGCTTCAATTTCCTCTCGATGTGGTTCAAGAAACGGCGGCAGGGCAAGCTTTTCGCCTAAATGTTCAATATCCTCATCCGTATCAAAACCGGGGCCATCCGTCGCTAATTCGAAGAGAATGCCATTGGGTTCCCGGAAATAGAGGGATTGGAAATAGAAACGGTCAACAAGCCCTGAGTTTTGAAATCCTGCGTTTTGAATGTTTTCCACCCATCTGCGCAATTCTTCTTTGTTGTCGACCCGAAAGGCGACGTGATGGACACCGCCCCGGCCAAGCCTTTCAGCCGGCAAATCTTTTCTTTCTTCAACGTGAATTTCAGCACCGGTCCCGCCTTCGCCCGTTTCCAGCACGAGAATATCGGGTTGGCCCGGAACTGAGGACGGATAGTGGCCCTTTTCACGGAATCCCATCATCTTCGTTAATACATTTATCGTTTTGTCCGCATAACGTACCGTTAATTTAACCGGCCCTAATCCGCGGATTCCAAAGGCTTTCGGGATCGGGCTTTTCTCCCATGGAGTCCCGCTTTCTACTCCTTTATTCGTTTCATCAGATACGAGTATAAGCCGTTGCCCTTCAAAATCGTTGAAGGATAGAGTTAAACGTCCCGACACATCGGTGATTTCTCCATGCTCTACATGGAGTTCTTCAAAGCGCGTTTTCCAATAATGGATGGCTTCTTCGTTTGCGACACGCAATGAGGTCGCGGATATGCTGCTTGCGCCCTCATGGTTTCTAGCAGCCATCGGAATTTCAAAAAACGTCAATTCCGTCCCGGGATTCCCTTTTTCATCTCCATAAAATAGATGGTAAACGGAAGTATCGTCTTGATTGACCGTTTTCTTCACCAATCGAAGCCCGAGCGTTTTTGTATAAAAATCAACATTTTTTTGGGCGTTGGCCGTTAATGCGGATACGTGGTGAATTCCTTTTAATTCCATATATTTCCCTCCAAACGTTTTATAATTATTTCAATTCCCCTTTGAAAAGCCGGGCATACCAGGCAGCCGCCTTTTGCACTTCAGAATGCGTCAATTGGTGGCCAAAATTCTCCCACCCGATGTCAACGCTTGCCCCGGCGCGTTCCAATCGCTCCGCCAATTCCTTCGTCTCTTCCGGCTTGCAAATCGGATCATTTGTACCGGCGCCGATAAACACGGGAGTTCCTGTTAAGTTCGGCAGATCCATTCCTCTTCGGGGAACCATCGGATGAAATAAAATGGCTCCGCCTAAAGCGTGCTCATAATGAAAGAGAAGGCTTGCGGCAATGTTCGCCCCATTTGAATAACCGATAGCAATCACATTGTCCCGGTCAAATCCATGGCAAACAGCGGCCTGGTCAATAAATTCGTTTAATTCCCTGGTTCGGAAAATAAGATCCTCTTCATCAAAAACCCCTTCTGCCAATCTGCGAAAAAAGCGTGGCATCCCATTCTCGCTTACATTTCCCCGAACCCCTAAGACGGATGCAGAATCATCGATCATGCCTGCAACTGGCAATAGATCCGTTTCTGTTCCTCCAGTTCCATGCAATAGAAGGAAAGTCGGTTGATTTATGTCCTTTCCTTTATGAAAAAAGTGCTTCATGATTGCCCTCCTTTCAATTGGCGAACGGTCACGGGAAGAAGAATTTCCTCAATTTTTTCACGATGCGGCTCTAGCCATGGAGGCAACATGAGTTGTTCACCCATAACATCCGCCGGCTCATCACGGTCAAATCCCGGAGGATCTGTCGCAATTTCAAAGAGAAGGCCACCTGCTTCACGGAAATAAATCGCGTTAAAATACTGCCGGTCAAGAATGTCAGTCGGATGGTAGCCGTTTTCCCCTATATGTTTTTGCCATTCTTTATGATCTTCAAAATCTCTGGCACGCCAGGCAATATGGTGGACGGTACCGACTCCCATTGTGCCCCGCGGGCTCGCATTCAAATAAATATCAATGACATTGCCAAGTTCCCCCGTAGAACGAAATCTGAGGTAGCTGTCTTCCTGTCCGACGTGTTCCATTCCCATGACACGCTCTAGCAATTCTGCCGTTTGATAAGGAGAAGCCGAGAGCAGGATGGCGCCTCCAAATCCTTTAATCGCTTCATTTGCTGTAATCCCATCAAACTCCCACTCACTTTTTGGCCCTTCGCTTCTAGCGACAAGTTCAAGTCGAAGGCCATGCGGATCCTCAAATTGAAGAAATTCTTCGCCAAAGCGCGTTTCTTTTTTTGCGAAAACATTGAATTTAGAAAAGCGCTCTTCCCAGAACGCAAGCGCATTTTCAGGCACGACAAATGTTGTCACGCCAACCTGGCCGCCCCCGATTCTTCCTTTATAGGCACCTGGCCATGGAAAGAATGTCATGATCGTTCCGGGTTTTCCTCCTTTATTTCCAAAATACAAGTGATACGTTCCTGGATCATCAAAGTTGACGGTCTTTTTAACCAATCTGAGGCCAAGAATCCCTGCATAAAAATCAACATTTTCCTGAGGATCTCCGACAATCGCTGTAATATGGTGAATTCCCGCTGTTTCTTTTCTGGCCATTGTAAAACTCCTTTCCAACTGCATAATATATATTCCCCTCGAGTATTATCTTTATTTCATTTATCTTGAATCCGAGATAAATGCGTAAAAAAATTTAGATGAGTTCTTCTGCGTGAATGCCCAGTTTCTTTAAACATGTAATCATCGTTTCCTGCTCATTGACATCTAATGTAGCAAAAATGTTTTGAATCACTTTTCGGTGCTTCGGAAAAATCTCATCCATTAGCTTTCTTCCCTCTTCCGTAATCGATGCAAACGTTACACGTCGATCTTCTGGGCAGGCTTTCCGTTCTAAAAGCTTTTTTGATTCTAATTTATCAACAACGTACGTCATGCTGCCGCTCGCAAGCAATATTTTTTTCCCGATATGCTGGATGGGCTGTTCTCCTTTATGATACAACAATTCAAGTACCATAAACTCTGTCGGGTTTAGCCCATAGCTTTTCATATCTTCCGTCACTCTATCGGTGATGGACCGGTATGCCCGCGACAAAACAACAAACAATTTTAATGATAGGTCATTTTCATTGTGCTTCTGATCGTTACTCATGACTTCCAGACCTTTCCATCATTTTATCTCGAATTCGAGATAATTTTAAAATAAATATTACGTTTTGTCAAATACTTTAAAAAGGAGACATTTCCAAAAGGAAAAAAACAGAACCCTTTTTAACTTAGAGTTCTGCTTTATTGCTTTTTTAAACCGGAACAGCTGCAAAAAATTCTTCATAGAGCGCTTGAACGGCTCTTTTTTCATCGACTTCCTTCACGCCGAACATCATGCTTACTTCGGAAGATCCCTGGTTGATCATTTCGATGTTTACTCCCGCGCGTGCCAGGGCGAATGAGGCCTTTGCCGCCGTCCCTACATTATGGCGCATTCCTTCCCCAACTACCATGATGATAGCAAGGTCGTGCTCGACTTTTACATCATCAGCTTGTAGTTCGGTCTTAATCCGATTGACGATTTTCTTTTCAAGTCTGGCGTCCATTTCATCTTGTCTTACTATGACTGAAATATCATCAATTCCTGAAGGCATATGTTCAAACGACAACCCGTAATCCTCTAAAATTTGCAACAATTTGCGGCCAAAACCGATTTCCCTGTTCAATAAATATTTGCTCACATATATGCTGCAGAATCCGTTATCGCTTGCGATGCCAATGACAGGCCCATTCGTGTTTTCCCGTTCGTTCACAATTCTCGTTCCCGGCTTATGAGGGTTGTTCGTGTTTTTAATGTTGACCGGTATTCCCGCCCGAAACGCAGGCATCAATGCTTCGTCATGAAAAACGGAAAATCCGGCATAGGACAATTCTCTCATTTCTCGATAGGTCAGTTCGCGCAGTTCCTTTGGCCGATCAACCATCATAGGATTGACAGAATAAACGGCATCCACATCCGTGAAGTTTTCATAAAGATCCGCTTTCGTGCCATTGGCAAGAATCGATCCGGTAATGTCGGATCCGCTCCTTGAAAATGTAACGACTTCCCCTTTTTTATTAAAACCGAAAAATCCCGGGAAAATCAAAATGCCCGGACGATTTCGCAGCTTGTATAACGCCTCATACGACTCAGGCAACACCCGGGCATTTCCCGGTTCGTCAGTGACGATGAGACCCGCTTCTTTCGGATTAACGTAAGAAGCCTCTACTCCTTGATGCTGGAAATAAGCCGCGATCAGTTTCGCATGATTATCTTCGCCACTTGCCTTGACCGCATCCAAATATTTTTCAGGCTGGCTCCGGTCTCCATTCAATAGCTCAAGCAAATCGTCATGAATAGTTTGCATCACTTTTTCTGAAAGGCCCAGATCATCCGCAATGCTTGCATACCTCTTGATGATCGCCTCGAACTGTTCTTTCCCTTCTCCGTGCGCTAAATAGGCATTTGCACACTCAATTAATAAATCGGTTACTTTAATATCTTCGGTGTATCGTTTCCCTGGTGCCGAAACGACCACGATTTTTCGTTCTGGATCGGATACGACGATATGAAATACCTTCTCCACTTGTTCCCCTGATGCTAATGAACTGCCGCCAAACTTTACGATTTTCATTTCTCCATCCTCCGCTGTTTTAGACAATCCGCTGAATTTTAGTTTCTATTATTACTCATTTTCGAAGAAGAAGCAAGAAAAAAATCTTTTCAGAGTGAACAATTGTGTTTTTTAGGTGAACACAATTGACTCTAACTCTTTACTCTTCTCTATTTTTTAATAAACATATTATTCATTCATGTCAGCCCTTTAAGAAATTATTTCTTAAGCCTTTCCATTTCCTCTAAAGTTTGGCCAGTAGCCTTTAAAATTGTATCAATGTCTACACCAAGTTTTTTCTTCTTTGTAGTAAATTCTAAAGAATCACGCAAGCAAAAAAAATTGTCTTTTTATTTGAACAAAATGTCCGGTTCGTGAGATGATAGCTTTAGAAAAGCTTGTCTTTTCTCTAAGTCAGAAAATCGTAATCAGGGGATGGGTCTCATGCCGAACTGGTTAAAGAAAGTCTTTGTCGTCTTAATAACAGTCTTTACGCTAGGTACGGTTACTCCGCCGGCTTATTTAATAACAACTAATGCAGATGCGAAATCGAAATCGGATGTCATTGAGCAAGAACCGATCACTAACGAAACACCTCCACAAACCGAGGATCTTTCGTCAAGGGATATGTATTCGTTGCCATGGCATGAAGTGGCAGCGACTCTTCAGGATAACGAACAGTTAAGTTCACAATTTGTCGATTATACGGTCTATCAAGCAAATTATCAAACGATGGAAAAGTTCGGGCCAAAAATCAGCCAAAAACTTGGGGACGACTATATGAATCAAGTTCTTCCTAAAATGGAAGACGTCATCCAAATGTTAAGCAAAAAAATGGACCCGGACGATTTGCGGAACCTTGTCATCACCGACCGACCGGCTGCGGGCACCGGGGAACGAATTTTTCATATTTATGACGCAAGAACGAAAAAGGACCTTGTCCGCTTTCACGTTCGGAGGGAACATCCGCCACAGCAGGGATACTGGTTTAGCTTCCACTACCATACCGCAGACGATAACTTTGCAAAACACCACGAATTAGGGAGGCTCTACTGGGATAAAAACACGCCGCCGAACTGGATGGCACAATGAACAAAGCTGCATTTCTGGCGGCTTTGTTTTTTTATTTGCTTCTGTCCTGGCAACGTATAAAAGCCAGGGCACTGTTAAACAGCATCCCGGCTTATTGAACATTTGCTTTAATGCAATGTACATTATCGAATGATTACTCTAAGTTGCTATGCTTCGAAAATGCTTTCTCATTGTCAATCTCTTTTTTTTCAGCATAATAAAGACAGATCGAATCAAATAGAAGGTGCGCACATTGGTCGAATAAAGACCCCAATGGCTGGATGCTCTTAACTTCGGCTTCAAGGCGGTATTTCGTCGCAGCCGGGACGTGCAAAAGAAAAGATGCCAGTGAGGCTAACGGCGACTCTGGATTTGTTGTGATCCCGATCACCTTAGCGTGTTTTTCCTTTGCTTTTTCAGCCGTCCAAATGACTTGTTTCGTTGTCCCTGACCCCGAAATAGCGACAAGCAAGTCCCCTTCACCAATTGCCGGAGTGATCGTTTCCCCGACAACATAGCTTTCAGCCCCCAGATGCATCAATCTCATTGCAAATGATTTAGCCATTAAGCCTGACCTTCCTTCGCCGACGACAAATACGCGCCTGCCGCCAAGAAGAATTTCAGCAGCCTCTCTCCATTTCGCCTCGTCCATCTTCCCAAGAACCGACTCAATTTCATGAAGAATCGTTTCTATTTTATTCATTTCCTCTACTCCTCCTTGCCTGAAGCATACTTTTTCAATTGTGCCGCTGCTTTTATCGGATCAGTCGCCTTCGTAATGGCCGACCCGATGATGGCAACAGACGGCCTTGCCTCAAGTCCCCGCAACGTCTCGAACGTCAATCCGCCTGCAACGGCTATTCTTACTTGCTCGTTTTGAAGCAGGCTTTCCGGAAGATCAAGCAATCGTTTTGCTTGACCGCTTTCTTGCTCATCTTTGCTCACATGGACACAAAGTAACGCTTCATCCAATTGAGCAAGACCCACTTTCCGTTCATCTTTCGTATTTAATAAATCGATCATCACAAGCTTTTTCATTTTCGCCGCAACCTGCAAACAGGCTTCAATCGAAACATCGGGAGCTGTTCCCATGACCGTCGCTACATCTGCCCCGGCCTTATAGCACATTTCAAATTCGTACACCGCATTATCCATCGTTTTCATGTCAGCGACAATGGTTTTACCCGGAAAGGCTTCCTTCATCAGGCGGACGCTTTCCATCCCGAATTCTTTTATCAATGAGGTGCCGACTTCAACCCAATCGATGTGCTCTTCTACTTTTCGGGCTATTTCTATCGCTTCATCAATTGTCATCCGGTCTAACGCCAGTTGAATTTTCAACGTTCATTCACTCCTACTCTCGTTGTTTCATTAAACACTCGTTTTGGTGCGCTTCCGACCATCATCGTCAAAACCGCTGAAAGCAATAATGAACCGGCCATAAAAATATAGGACGCGCCAAATCCGCCTGTTACATCATTCAAATAGCCGACAATATACGCGCCAACGAAAGAGCCTAATGCGCCCATGCTATTGATGAGTGCCATCGCGCCACCCGATACATTACGTGGCAATATTTCCGGAATAATCGCGAAAAACGGGCCATAAGGGGCATACATCATTCCGCCGGCGATGACTAATAGCGTAAATGACAGCCAGAAATTGCTCGTTCCAATTAAATAAGACGCGTAAAAAGCAATGGCCCCGACCAACAAGAACGGCCAAACAAAACCTTTTCGATTAAGCAGTTTGTCAGAAAAGTAGGAAGCGACAAGCATTAAAATGACGGCCAAAACATACGGGACTGATGAAAGCCAGCCTGTTGACACGATATTCATGTTCGGCGCCGCTTTAATAATCGAAGGGAGCCACATGACGAAACCATAGACGCCGATGCTCCAGAAAAAGTATTGCGCACTGAGAATGATGACTTTTCTTGATTGAAAGGCTTCACGGTAATTTTTCACTTCTTTGAGCCCCGATTGTTCTTTGCGTAACTGTTCATCGATCGCTCGTTTTTCTGAATCCGTCAGCCATTTTGCATCTTTCGGTTCGTCATTGACAAGCTTCCACCAGATAAAAGCCCAGATAATCGCCGGCACTCCTTCAATGATGAACATCCATCTCCAGCCGAACGAATGGAGCAAATATCCCGAAACGATCGACATCCATAAAACGGTCACCGGGTTGCCAAGTATTAAAAACGTATTGGCACGCGAGCGCTCTTGTTTTGTAAACCAGTGGCTTAAAAATACAAGCATGGCCGGCATGACGGCGCTTTCAACAACGCCAAGCATGAAGCGGATGACGATCAGCCATTTGATGTTCGTAACCATCCCCGTTGCCGATGCTAAAGCGCCCCAGAGAATCAACGACCAGAATACTAATTTTTTCGCGCTTTTACTTTCGGCATAATGGGCTCCGGGGATTTGGAAAAAGAAATACCCTAAGAAAAAGAGCGCGCCTAAAAGCGAGGAAATGCCGGCGGTAATATGCAAGTCTTTCGCCATTCCGGCGGCTGCTCCAAACCCGTAATTTGCCCTGTCTAAATAGGCAAGGCTATATGTGATAAAAACAATTGGAATTAAACGAGACCAGCGAGCGGCAGCCAATTTTACGTTACCCATGTTTTCTCACCTCATTGCATAGATTTAAAAAACGTTCAAGTTCCTCTCTTGATGGAAGCCCGTCACTGTCACCGGACGATTGAACGGCAAGCGCCCCGATGGCGTTACCTCTTATAACAGCCTCTTTAATCGGCAAACCTTCAAGCAGCGCGCTAATGACGCCTACTGCGAACCCATCACCGGCTCCCACTGTGTCGACAATGTGTTCAACATGGAATCCTTCAATTAATCCTCTGTCTGTCGAAGTCTGGTAAAAAGCCCCTTTTGCGCCCAGTTTCACCACGACAAGACCAACACCTTTTTCTAAGTAAAAAGCGGCAATATCTTCAGGTTTTGAGAAACCGGTTAAAACTTCTCCCTCTGCTATGCCCGGAAGCACCCAGTCCGCTTTGGCAGCGGTTTCATTAATGACCCGGATCATCTCATCTTCGCTCCTCCATAAAGATGGCCGCAAATTGGGATCAAATGAAACGGTTCTCCCCGCTCTTTTCATTGTTAAAAGAGTGTTGTTCGCAAAATCTCTCGTTTTTCCGGATAACGCGAGCGGAATGCCTGTCATATGGAGATGTTTGGCACTTTTAAAATAATCGGCGTCAAAATCTTCGATCCCCATCCGGCTTGCGGCTGATCCTTTCCGAAAGTATTGGACTTCTGGATCTCCTTTAAAAACCTTTGATTTTAATTGAAACCCTGTAGGATATTCCTCGTCTATTTTCACCCGGGTGAGATCGACGTTTTGCCTTTTCAATGCTTCAAGAATGTAAGTGCCGAAAGCGTCTTTTCCGACTTTGCTCACCCAGCCGGAAGTGAGCCCAAGCCTTGCAAGCCCTATGGCTACATTCGTTTCAGCTCCGGCCAACCGCCTTGTAAACTGCTCCACTTTATTTAGCGGGCCTGGCTGCTCGGCGACAAACATCGCCATGGCCTCGCCAAATGTAACAACGTCCAATTCAACCATCTTGTCGTTCCCCTTTCGTTATGCATCCTGCAGCAGTTTGACATACTGTTTTGTCTCTTCATATCGTGCAATTGGGAATTCGATCGCCTTTAGAACCCCTTTTGGAAAGCAGTTTAATAGATTCCTCCACTCCATCTCTTTTTCGGAGATGGGTAAGGTTCGCCATTTTCCGTTTTGCTGTTCCATTTTTTTTAAATGAACATATACGACATAATCAGCAAGCTGTTTGGCTGCTTCGATCGGGTTTTCTCCGGTGATGATCCAATTTCCTATATCAAATGTCATCTTCACGGGAATCCCCATTTTTACAGCGTTTTCAAAAAAGATTCTTATGGTTTGTAAACATCCTCCATATGCGGTCTGGTCATTTTCGATCGTTAGTTGCATTTCTTCATGGCGGGCTGTAAATTGCTTTAAAGCCGCCAGGTCAGATTTGCCTGCTTGATAGTTTCCGAGCGATACTTTCATTATTTTGGCACCAACTGTTTCCGCTTCTGAAATGACTTCTTCGATAAGCGTATGATTGAATTGGCCATTCCCGTCCCACATTTCAATTGGCGCTGAATAAATCGGAAATAATCGATGTTTTTTTATGATTGCATTAAGCTCTTTCAAACGAAAATCGCCATCTGCGAACAGTTCTCTGCGAATTTCAATGCCTGCTCCCCCATGCTGCTTGATTAATGAAGCAAATGCTTCTTGCCCACGCGAACGAACTTCTTCATGATGAAATACCGATGTGGGCACCACAATAACACTCATCCATTTGTCTCCTCTCATTAATAAATCGGTTTACTAAATCGATTTATTAAAATTATAAACAAAATGTAAGCGCTTTTCAATCTATTTTTTCTGGAATTTTCAAAAACATTATCGTTCCAAATAAAAAAGCAAGAGGCGCTCATGCCTTCTTGCTTTCACTTGATTCACGAATGATCAGGTCCCCGTCAAATGCATAGATTCTTGGCTTTGTTCCTTCGCCTTCAATTTGCAATAAAAGCAATTCCGCAGCTTTTTTCCCCATTTCAAATGAAGGCTGGGCAATAGTTGTGATCGTCGGGGTTGAAATATGGGCAAACGGAATGTTGTCAAAGACAATGATGCTTAATTCCTCCGGTACCTGGATTGCTTTTTCCTTCACGTATTCCGCTACTTGTAGAAAGGCTAAATCATTCGCCGCAAAAATTGCCGTAGGAGGCTTATCACCCGCTAACAGCCGGGCCAGTTCCTTTTTCACAGTGCCTATCTCCGTTGAAATGAAATAGTGGGGGTTCAAGTCGATTCCATTTTTGCGCAGCGTTTTCTTATAGCCTTCCGCTCGTTCAATCCTCGGGCTGATCGTTAAAGGCGGGGCAATCATTGCGATCCTTTCATGCCCGTTATCGATTAAATGCTGAATGCCTCTTGAAGCCCATTCCTCATTTTTGACGACGACCGTGTCGACCTTTACATCCGATACAATCCGATCCATAAAAACAAGCGGATATTGTTGATCGACCATATTTTTATACAGTTCCTGGTTTTTGCCGGTTGGAAAAATAATGAGGCCATCCACTTGTTTGGCCCTCAGCATTTCAATGTACTTTTTTTCCTTAATCGGATCATCATCCGCATTGCAGACAATCGTATTGATTTCATTGGAACGGCAAAAATCCTCGATCGCCCTGCTGACCTCCGTCGAAAGGCGATGCATAATGTTCGCAACAATAATACCGATTGTGGAAGTTCGTTTCTGTTTCAGGCTTCTCGCGATAAAATTAGGCTGATAGCCAAGTTCTTTGATCGCCTCTTCAATGTTTCTTTTCGTCTCTTCGCCCATGTATTGGTAACGCTTATTTAAAAATTGCGAAACCGTGCTCTTAGAAACGTTCGCTTTTTTAGCGACATCCGCCATTGTTACTTTTTTCATTTTTGTTCTCCTGCTTTATTCGAAAAGTTACTATTTAAACTATATCATATTCGCTTTTTATGACCAATCGGAGTGCTGCATTGTTCCAGGCCATACCACCGAAAAGACACTTTCATTTCACCACAGCACATTTCGACATATATTTCTGGCTCAGCTCGACAACCGCTTCATATCCGCCAGCTCGATAGGCTTTATTCAAATCACTGCCGATACCTGCAGCAACTGCACCGGCTTCCAGCCATTGTTCAAGATTATTTAGATGGATCCCGCCCGTCGGCATGATCCTTACGTTCGGAAGAGGGCCATTAATCGATCGAATGAAGGATGGTTCAAAATTACTTGCAGGAAATAATTTCAATACATCACACCCGGCTTCAAGCGCCTGCACCATTTCGCTAATGGTCATGCATCCAGGCAAATAAGGGACACTGTAGCGATTGCAAAGGGTCGCAACCTCTCTATTAAAATGAGGGCTGACGATAAATTTTGCCCCGTTGAGGATGGCGAATCTGGCCGTTTCTGGATCCAGGATTGAACCCGCCCCTAATAAGGCATCCGATAGCCCCAGTTCACGAAAAACTTCGCCGACATTAGGAGTCGTATACGTCAGTTCAATTGCCTGAATGCCTCCTTTTACAGCTGCTTTTGACACTTGAATAGCTTCATCGGCATCTTCCCCCCTGATGACCGCTACAACCTTTGCCCTTTTTAATTGCTTTAAAACTTTATATTTGCTATTCATTGCCCTCACCTTTCAATCCAATACATTAAAGCTTTTCTACTAAATTTTATAAACGTTTTACTAAATCGGTTTAGTAAAATTATAGATGAATTTTCGCTAAATTGTCAAAATCAAAACAGCAGGACAGGAGTATTTTTCCTGAAATGGAGTGGGAAAATAAAAAAAGAAAATTTATTAACTAGTGCCCTTTCAGCTAAGAAAGTTCTTATTTTCAAGAATCCATTTTCGCCTGTAAAAAAATAAAAAAATAGAAGCAAACTTCTCTAGTGTGGTAGTGTGGTGCTATTTTCATGGCATTTGGACAATAAACAGTGGATTTCCGACAATAAATCGTTTCCATCGGACAATAATTGGCGTGTGTCGGACAATAAAATGAGTAGTTTTTTCACTAACTGTCCAAAAGTAAGATATTATTGTCTCAACCGGATGACTTATTGTCCAAATAAGAGCACTTATGATCCGAGAACGAACTCATTTTACATCATGTAACGTTTCGTGATCGTTTTTCCTCATTTCACAGATCTAACGAGGTGTTCTTAAAATAACGAATGTTCGATTACTGAAGTTCAAACTATTTTTCTAGAAGGGGTACTAGATGGGGTGGTGATGATTCATGGATTGTATAAAGGCACTCCTTTTCACGCATCCTACAAATGGAGGTGCGTTCAAAATGGAACCGAGACAACCTGGAAAAAAAGATATGCCGGATTTTAAAGAGCTCAATGACCGAATCATTGCCGAACCATCCAATGAACCAACGTTAGTCATCAAAACGAATTTAGACGCAAAGGATGCGACGGAAGAAAACCCTTATTACCAACATAAAATAGAGACAAACGCCGCTCGATTTAAAGATTATTTTGAAGACGAAGCGGAGTGATTCAAAAAACACTGTCGGGACATCCTGTCAGTGTTTTTGCTTTGGGAATAAGTTTTACATTTTAAAGAAAGGAGATAACACGAAAGCCCTTCACGTTGCAGAGTCTCTTAATGCTTCACATAAAAGTTATGACCTTGAATAAAATCCAGGGCCGAAATGATTCCAACTACCCCGTGCGTTTTTTTAATTTTTTTAAAATCAGTCGTTCCCACTGTCTCCATGGAATCAAGCGTTTTAACCGAATGAGGAGGCGGACTCCTTTTCCGATCGGGTAGCGCAATTTGGGCCGCTTGCTCATTGCGATAGTTGTGATGAGCCGGGCGACATCCCCTGGATCACCATACGTCTGGCTGCTTTTTTCCAGATGGTCCTCGATATTTTTCATATAGGATGCATAAGGCGATACTTTAGCCGTTTTCGTCACTTTTTTCCCGGTTGTCCAAATGTTTGTTCGGTAAGATCCCGGCTCAATAAGGATAACATCAATGCCAAACGGCGAGAGTTCCAGCCTTAAGCTTTCGCTAAACCCTTCTACGGCATGCTTTGAAGCGACATAAGGAGACAACCCCGGAAACCCCATTAACCCGCTAATGCTGCTTATATTGATGATCTTTCCCCTTCCCTGTTCCCTCATCATCGGGATGACAAGTTGGGTGACAGCAACGAGGCCGAAAAAATTTGTCTCGAATTGCTCGCGAAAATCATCCATCAACAGCTCTTCCACAAAACCACCCGCAGCAAACCCGGCATTATTCACTAAAAGATCCACTTTGCCGTACATCCTGATCTTTTTTCCGAAAGCCGTGATGGAGTCTGGTTTTGCCACATCCAGTAGTTCGATGACAATGCTTTGTTCCAGGGATTCCTTTTTCAGCATTTCCTGCAATCGGCGAGCCTTTTCTAGATTTCTCATTGTGGCTACCACAAAGAAACCATTTGCGGCAAGCTCGAGGCATGTAAGCTGCCCGAAGCCACTCGATGAACCGGTCACAATGGCAATTGGCTTCTTGCTTTCCATAATCGTACCGCCTCTCCAAATTTTGATAGCCTTCGACTAAAAAAATAGATACTTTTCATCCGAAATTTTTCTAACAAAAGCATTCTATCATTTTTTTAATAAAAGGCGTTTACCAGATTCATATGTTTAGATAAAACATACACTAAAAGAAAAATAAAAAACAAGGAGTAACTCATGTTCTATCACCCTATTGCCTATGTCCCGCTTTTTTCACCTCTCCCCCCTATTCACCCCATTTATTGGCCTCTTGCGGGGATCCATCATTCAACAGTTGTTCATGTGAAAGGATCACAGGCCCCGCACGCTTTTGCGACGATTGGAATGCCCGCAGGATCTGGCGTTACAGTGCCGTCTGGAGCTATCAATGTCCCCAGCATTTCCGGAGTGTCCGTCCCTTTCTAAAAAGAAGGAAAACGGAGTGGCTTTAAGACACCGCTCCGTTTTTATAGTTCTTATTTCCTGCTACAAAAGTCATATTCAAACAAAAAATCCATTGATACAAAGAATCTTGCAATTGATTTTTTTTAAAGTTCTTGTTCGTTGATATAACTGGTTCGAATCACTATTCCAATATAAAAAAGGACATAAATTTTGAATCGTTTCCGAATAAGTTAACGTCTTACCAAAACAAGAAAAAGGGGATGATTAGGTGTTTAAGAAAGTGATAGTTTTCGCTATTTTCACCTGTACATTATTATTTTCAACAACTAATGCTTTCGCCTACGAAGTAAAACGAGGCGATACGATGACTAAAATATCCAAAAAATATGGACTAAGTTTAGGGGAGCTTATTCGCTTAAACCCTCAAGTAAAAAATCCAAACTTGATTTTTATTGGCCAAACGATACATACGAGCGGAAACAGCTCGTCAACTGTTTCTCACAAAACAAACGTTTCAGCAAATGATAGAGATTTGCTTGCTAGATTAGTAAGGGCTGAAGCTGGCGGCGAGCCTTATGATGGAAAGGTTGCCGTTGCAATTGTCGTCTTAAACCGCGTCGATAGCCCGGATTTCCCGAACACGGTTCATGACGTCATCTATCAAAAAGGGCAATTCTCACCTGTTGCGAATGGCCAAATCAATCAACCTGCGGATAATGAAAGCAGACGAGCCGTTGACGAAGCCATCGCCTATGACCGGTCAAGAGGCTACGGTTCTCTCTACTTCTATAACCCGGAACTTTCGCCAAACAGTTGGTTAAAAAGCAGGCCAACGACAAAAGTGATCGGTCATCATGTCTTTAAAAAATAGTAGTTTAAGAGACATTCCATTCTGTGGGAATGTATCAGTTTGTAGACAAAATCCATCAGAACCGAACCGATTCGATTGAATCGGTTCTCTGCGTTTTAAAGTTTAACATTTATTTTGATGAGGGAGAGGAAAATCTTCACTATCCATCATTTTGCCTGTTTCCTTTGTTTCCCACTTATTTTCGAAAATCAGTCGGTCTAATTGTCGGCGCTTTTCCCAATTATGTATTTCAAGCAAGGGACGCTCCGGATAATGATCTGTATATCCAATTGAGATAAGTGCGACGGGATCAATATGATACGGAATATCAAGAATACTTCTAACATCGGACTTTTTATAAAAACTGACCCAGCCCATCGCCAATCCTTCCGCATAAGCGGCAAGCCACATATTTTGGATCGCGCAGCTAACTGACATCAGATCCGTTTCCGGAATGGAGTTTCTCCCCAGTACATGATCTCCCCCGCTAAACGGATTGCACGTTACGCAAATCGTAACAGGCGCTTCAAGAATGCCAGCTATTTTCAGGTCAAGAAACTTCATTTCCCGGTCTGTACCTTCATAATGGATGGACAGGGCACGCCGTTCTTTTTCAACGGCTTTTGCAAGCTTTTTCTTCATCTCTTCTTTTTTGACCAAAATGAAGTTCCACGGCTGCATAAAACCGACTGAAGGGGCATGATGGGCCGCCTCTAACACATTGCGCAATTTTTCATCGGGTATCGGCCTTGTCAAAAAGGATCGTATATCTCTCCTGTTAAAAATCGCCTTATATACACCATTTCTTTCTTCTTCCGTCAATCGATGCAAAATCATCCCTCCTAATTTTGAGATGGGCAATCCTCGTTTCGGTTAACGCAATTATACATGCCCGCCATGGCAAGTCAAGAATTCAGAACACGGCTAATTTAAACGAGGACTCTATTTTCTTCAAAAATAGGTTCAAAGCTGCTAAACTGCTGAATTAGTCATCAAACGGCAGATAGTACTTCCTCGCTTTTTTGTCTCCGGAAAAAGGTATTTTCATTGAAGTTAAAATTTTATTCGCAACCATACTAGAAGAAAGCTGCAAGAAATCCCTCAATTTTTTATTGGTAATTATTGATTGAAAAAGGAGATAATAATCGTTTAACGCCTGAAGATGGGCATCTTTCGAGGAATGACAGCAATTGGAGCAAACCCATTTTCCCCACTTTCTTTCCATAGGGATCGTTGCACACTGGGGACATTGGACTCCGGTTAAAAGGTCCAATTCATTGATCCCAAATTGTTGAAGGATATCGGGGTTGCCCGTGGAGTGATGTTTTACGAGAAGTTTACAGAACTTGCGGATCTCTTTTGATGAGATGATTTCTTCTTTATGAATCTCTTTTAACGCATTAATTTTATCAAGAAGACTTGGAGTACGAATAACAGAAGGTAATGGAATATTACTGGGAGATGTTTTAACCAGTGCATTTGGGTATGTTATAACAACGAGAGATTCTAGCGGCATCGGTGGAAAATGATGGTTTTTTAGCCATCGGCAAATTGAAACTGCTGATGTTTGACTTGCTGAACTGGATCTGGGAAAACTTCTTCTTTTTCATTAATAATGCGTATCAATTGATGGAAATTTTGATCAAAAATAAGCGTTCCAGACAAATTTTTCGCCTCAAGAATAAGAGAAAAAGAGGGGGAAAGAATGAGCGTATCGAGTTGAAAATAGTAATCTTTTTCAGTAAGCCGGATATCATGTAAAATGAAGAACTCTTGCTCTGGAAGAAAGCTTAAATAGTAATCCAAAGACTTCTCTCCCTTGTAGCCCGATAATCTTCTCGCCAGCTCCCGTTCCACTTCCATTCGCTTCGGATGAGCAGGAGGCAATCGACGCAATAAAGCTTCTAACTTTCTTATTTTAAGCGGTACTTTTCGATGTTTTACAATCAAATGATCACTCTCCCTATTTTTTTAAAATCATTCGTTATTAAATACTTCTATTCCTGCTTTCGTATAAAATTATTCCCACCTCAATTCAGCGTTGATCCGACTGGTTCGTACGAATGTTATCAATCAGTTCAGCACTGTTATCTTTCATTTCGATCCGCTCATCAATCAATTTACAGCTCTTTTCAATTTATTTTTATCTTATCAATCATTTCGGTGCTGTTATCTTTCTTTCGATCCGTTTATCAATCAATTTACGGCTCTTTTCAATTTATTATTATTTTATCAATCAGTTCAGCGCTGTTATCTTTCATTTCGTATCGTTTATCAATCAAATTAAGCTGTGGGAAAAATATTAGAGGCCCGATTCAAAACTAAATCGGGCTTCGATATTATTTTATTCAATTGCTTCAAGCAGCTTGTAAGCTTCTTCTTTCGATGGAACTGCTAATAGTTTTTCTCTGTAGTCGTCGTCCATTAGCTTTCGGGAGAGCATTTGGAGAATTTTCAAATGTTCGTTTCCTTCGCTGTCTTTAGGGACGGCGATCATGAAAATCAATTTGGCATCTGTGCCGTCGAGGCTGCCCCAATCTACGCCTTCACGCTTGATCCCGAATGCGACCGTCGGCTGTTTGACACTATTCGATTTTCCGTGCGGGATTGCGATGTTCATGCCGATCCCCGTCGTGCTTTCCCTCTCGCGGTTTAAAATCGCTTGTTTGAATGCAGCTGCGGAATGCAGTTTGCCCGCACTGTCTAATTTTTGAATCATTTCCTCAATGACATCATCGCGGGTTTCCCCTTTTAATTCGATGTCAATAAGCTCAAGGCTCGTAATGTCTGTCAGTTTTTTGATTTCAACGTTTCGCTCAGGCTCTTCGACTGCTTGTGGCGCTTGCACATCCATCGCTGCCACCTCCTGCGCGACTGCCGCCTGTGCCACGTCGATTTTACTGACATCCTTTTTTAAAAGGTTGACGCTCATGGCGGTCACAATGGCACCAACGATTACTGCGATAAAGAACATGAACACATTATCAACCGCTCCAAGCACGGCGACGATTGGCCCGCCATGAGCGACTCTGTCTCCGACGTGCCCGAGCATCGCGATCACGGATCCCGTCATCGATCCGGCCATAATACTTGGAATGACCCTGAGCGGATCCTGCGCGGCAAATGGAATAGCGCCTTCGGTAATCCCAAACAGCCCCATTGTAAAGCTGGCTTTTCCTGCTTCCCTCTCAGCATCACGGAATTTTCTCTTGCCGATGAATGTGGCAAGGCCCATCCCAATCGGCGGTATGCAAATAGCTGCGGCGATCGGTCCCATAATTTCGTAGTTCCCTTCAGCGATCATGGCGGATCCGAAAAGGAAAGCGACCTTATTGACCGGACCGCCCATGTCAAAGGAAATCATCGCGCCTAAAATGAGCGCCAGGAGAATGGAACTTGTCCCTTGCATGCTTGCCAGCCAGTGCGTCAGCCCTTCAAAAATGTGGGCGACAGGCGATCCGATAATAAATACAAATGCCAGCCCAACAATGAGTGAAGCAAATACCGGAATGATAATGATCGGCATGATTGGCTGGACCACTTTCGGAACTTTTACTTTCTTAATTCCTAACGCGACATATCCGGCAAGGAAACCAGCGATGATGCCGCCAATGAATCCTGCTCCAGCTTCACTACCATAGAAGCTTCCGTTTGCAGCAATATATCCCCCAATCATTCCCGGGGCTAGCCCTGGCCGATCCGCAATACTAACGGCAATAAATCCGGACAGAATCGGAACCATAAACGTAAATGAGGCGCTTCCGAGTTTTTCAATCGTTTTCCAGAAGGAATGGTCCGGAATGACGAGGCCGCCCGGTGTTTTTTCTCCTCCGATCGTAAGCGCAACGGCAATCAATAACCCCCCGATCACGATGAACGGAATCATATACGATACACCATTCATTAAATGGCGGTAAATCGGGTTTTGCTTGTCTTTTCTTTCCTTCTGGATGTCTTCTGCCGATCGTAACTCGGACTGGTAGACAGGCACATCACCGCTCATCACTTTTTTAATCAATTCTTCAGGCTTACGGATCCCGTCCTGCACTCCGGCAATCAACACTTTTTTTCCGACGAATCGATCTTTGTTCACCGCTTTGTCGGCGGCGATAATAATGCCGTCCGCTTCACGGATGTCTGTATCCGTAAATTCATTCTCCACGCCAATTGAGCCCTGGGTCTCCACCTTCATTTGAACTCCGAGCTGATCTGCTGCTTTTTGGAGATTTTCCGCTGCCATGTACGTATGGGCAATGCCATTCGGACACGATGTAATCGCTAACAGCTTCATGAATCATCCTCCCCCTTCTATTTCGCAATCGCTTACATTTACTATAACGCGAAATGATGGAGATAAAAGTTTCATTTTTTACCGCAGCTTCGGAAAAAGCGGTTATTATTAATAAACAATGCCGGCATCCTTGCCCGTTTTACGATTTAAAATAGGATAAAAACTTCATCGTATCCGTTTCTCTCAGGAGTGTTTGAATTAAAGCTGGCTGCTCGCTAATCGAAGATAATTCGCGGAACAGTTCCCTTGTCTCCTCTTGCTCATCATTTTTAACAGCCAGCATGAACACCAACGCTACCTTTTCACCTCCCCATTCAATCGGTTTCTTTAATGTGGCGATCGCAATAGCGGACTGCTTGATCAACTTCGGATTCCCGTGTGGAATGGCAATACCCGCCCCAATCGTTGTTGCCGACATTCTTTCCCTTAAAATCGCATGGTGGGCATACTCTTTTTCCACATAACCTTTATCATAGAGGGCGTTCGCCAATTTTTCGATCAGTTTATAACGGTGTTCAACGTCTTGCTGTAGAAAAACCAAAAAGGGAGTCGTATGCTTTAAAATGGTCGACTCTTTTGCTTTTTCTCGATTTAGTTCATTCAGCTGTTGGATAAAATGCCCCAACTTCTTCTCCTCCGCCGCTTCCAGCAGGGGCGACACGACAATGTGGGGGACTTGCAGTTCCGGAAGCGAAACGGTAGAAATAACAAGGTCGACATCATGTTCAGACAAAAAGCCTTTAAGCTCTGCTTTTGCTATACAACCAATGACGTTGACGAGGTGGAACTTTCTCTCGATCTTAGTCAGAAGTAGCTGGGACATCCCAATCCCCATATGACAAACAATGACGGCATTTTTCACTTTCTCCTTATCGGTATGTAACCTCTCAAGCGCGGCCTGAAAGTGCAGTGTTAAATAGCCCGCTTCCTCTTCGGGAATGACAAGAGCAAAGGACTGATCGATTTCTTCTAATACGTGAATGATCTTATCAAACATGTAAGGATACATCTTTTTAATGTCGCCGAGCATCGGATTGGTTACAGAAAGCCCGTAATTCAAGCGATTCAATACTGTATATAAATGGACCTTCAACCCCTCTGCAAGTGCCTTGTCTTTCGTAAAGTCCACCCCGTTCAACTCCGACATGCGAGAGATGAGATCATCCAAGAGCCGGGAAAGAACCGGGCTGTTTTCTTCCGCTGCCCATGTTCCATCGCGAAATTTCCCGCCCGAAAGATGTAAAGCCAGATAGATGGCTTCATCTTCCGGAAAATGAACAGCGAAAACACGTTCTAACTTCTTCAGAAATTCAGACGCCCACGCAGATTCCTTTTTCCCTTTTAAAAGCGTTTTCTCTTTTTCCGATATAGAAATCGGCTGTTTCAATTTTGTTCGCTTTACGATAAAAAGAGTGTGCATGATCAGCCCTTCAAAGGTTTCATCCGCGAACGATAAGGAATGTCGCTTCTCTAACGCTTTCAATTCCCTTTTTACGAATTCTACCTCATGAAGTGAAAATTGCTTTTTCATGAATTGGCCGGTAAGCTCTGGATTGTCGATCAGCTCCCATAGCCGGGATAATGCCGCTCGTTTCTTTTTTTCGTTTCCATCAATCGACAGGCCGACTCTTTTTCTTGTTACTAACGACAAGTCGTACCGCTTTAGCCACTTCTCGATTTTGTCCAGATCTTTTTTTATCGTTGCGCGATTGACAAAATAGTGGGAAGCAAGCTCCTGGGCAGTGACCGATTTGACCGCCATCAACAGCTTGTAAGCGATTTGAATGACTCTTTCTTCATCTGTAGAGGCGGCATCTGTCAAATGCAACTCGCGAAACAAACGGGCTTTATCCTCTTTGTCAATCTCAAGAATAACGCCAAGACCCGGCTTTCGGATTAAAGCGGCATCCACCTTGTCTCTTAATTCATTTTCAATCACCTTCAAATCGCTCCTAATGGTCTTTTCAGAACAAGCTGCCTTCTCCGCCAGATCTTGAACGTGCCAATAGCCGTCCGATTCCGTTAATAAAATATGTAGTATTTCCTTTTGCCTCTCATTCATATACACTCACCCGCTAAAGCACAGTTATACAAAGAGTATATTTCTAATTCCGTTCACGCGCAAAAAAATATGAACATTTTCTTATCAAAGAGGCTTTTTATTCGGAAAAGGCAAGTTGAATGTTGACTGCACATGGTAGAATAATCTTAACAACAAGACCTCAAATAGAAAGAAGGATACATATGATCGCATTGCTGGAAACCGTTTTTCCGGTTTTTTTAATTTTTTTATCGGGATTCATCATTCAGAAGAAATTTTCGCTTGATATAAAAAGCATTTCGAATATGTCCATCTACATTTTGAACCCCGTCCTCATTTTTGAAACATTTTACACATCAAAAATGAACGGCCAATTCGGTTATATTGTCATCATCCAGCTATTGCTGCTCATCGGGCTGATTTTAACGACTAAGATTGCTTGCCGGCTGCTTCGCTATGATCTCAGGACGGAAAGCGCACTGATGCTCACAACGGCATTTATGAATTCGGGCAATTACGGCACGCCGATCATTTTATTCGCATTTGGAAAAAAGGGATTTCAAGAAGCGGTTTTAATCATGGTTTTGCAAGCGATCATTATGGGGATATTTGCGGTTTATTATGCGTCCAGAGGAAGGGCGAGCATGAAAGACGCCATATTGAACATTTTCAAATTGCCAAATATTTATGCGGTGCTCCTTGGCCTTCTTTTGCAATCTACCCACGTTCCGCTGCCGGACAGCTTTATGCAGGCGGTTGATTTAGTCGGAAGGGCATCGATCCCTGTTGTCATGCTCGTGTTAGGGATGCAGCTCGCAACAGTTGCCGTAAAGGATTTTGATGGAAAGCTCATCTCGCTCGGAACAGTCATCCGGCTGGTCATCTCTCCGCTTCTGGCATGGGGGATTTGCTGCCTTTTTCCGATTTCGCCTTTATCGAAAAACGTCATTCTCATCATCGCCGGAATGCCTTCAGCGGCCACGGCACTTCTATACGCTGTTCAATATGAAGCGCGGGCCAAACTTGTCTCAAGCATTACATTAGTTTCCACCGTTCTCAGCTTCATTTCGATTGCGTTATTGTTAAATCTCGTAAAGTGAGCCGGCATTCATGTACCGGCTCTTTTTTATGCCATGAGAACGAAAGGCAGCATCCGCCTCCACCTTCGCTTAACCGGAGCCAGCCAATCGGCCGAATTCCATTCACCCAAAAAATCCGAATATACAATATATTCAAATCTATTACAAGTAGCTTACTTTTATCGAGCAACTCTAGTATTTAATTGTCTATTTTACTAGAATAATAGAGTCAATAGATGAAATATGAGGTGCAGTATCATGAAAAAACAATTTGTTTCGATAACGGCAGCCGCTCTATTCGGCAGCACATTATTTACAACGGGAGCTTTCGCCGCGGATGTGAAAGTGCAAAAAGGCGATACGCTCTGGGAGTTTTCGAAAAAATATGGAACGAGCGTGCAGGCAATCAAAAGCGCCAACCATTTAACTTCCGACATCATCTACGTTGGCCAAACATTACATATCCCTGAAAAAAATAATAGCTCTTCAAGCAGTAGCACAACGACAACCTATACAGTGAAATCCGGTGACTCGCTATGGGGAATCGCGAAAAAATTCGGCACGACCGTCTCCCGGCTGAAAAGCTTAAATCATTTATCAAGTGACTTGATTTATCCGGGGCAAAAACTGAAAGTCACCGGTACGGGCGGCTCTTCAGCTGGCACGGGGACAAGTTCAAGCACATCAACCGCCAACAAGAACGGTTCAATTAGTACGAGCAAACTCGTTTCGGATGCGAAAGCGTTAATCGGCACCCCTTATCAATGGGGAGGCACGACACCTTCCGGGTTTGACTGCTCGGGCTTCATCTACTATGTGCTCAACAAGCAAATTTCTGTTCCAAGGCTCAGCACAGCCGGCTATTGGAATATGATGAAAAGCGTCAGCTCGCCGCAAGTCGGGGATTTCGTCTTTTTTGAAACGTACAAGTCCGGCCCTTCCCATATGGGCATTTACGTTGGCGGCGGAAACTTCATCAATGCAAGTTCCTCCTACGGCGTCACCATTTCAAATATGAACAGCTCGTATTGGAAGCCAAAATACCTGGGCGCAAGACGGATGAACTAAACAAATTCATTCTCCTGACGAAAAAACACCCTTTGAGGTGTTTTTTCGCATTTATATAGATGTGCAGTCCAACTCGCAGCTCTATCCGCAAAATGGGCCCTTTATCCGCCAATTTAGGCCCTCTATCCGCCAATTTGGGCTCTCTATCCGCCAAAATGGGTTCTCTATTCACTGACGGTGAAAAGATCCCCTCTTTTTCTAATCGTTCAACGGACTTTCCTATAATAGAGGAAGCTTCTTTTCCATAGATCGAAAGGCAATTTGGATTGGCGCGCAGAACCATCCCGTCGCCGTCCGTAATCACAATATTGTCATTGGAGAATTTTAGAATCGCATCGAGTTCAATTTCGCGCAGATCTTCTGTTTTTTTCATCCAATCACCAAACCTTCAGGTAATTTCGAAAAAATTCATTTAAAAAAAGTATCACGGGCAATAAAATAATGGGGACAATCATCTTGACTATCCCCATTACTTGACATCCATCTATGCGATTTCATCCTTTTTTTCCGTATCTGTCGGAATCCGATTACCAATGCCAAAAACATAAAAGCTGATGGCGATAATCGCAAGGAATACGATCCCTACAATAAGAGAAACACGGGTATCATCATTAAACCACATCCCCACTAATACCATCAGTAAGTAGGCAAGGGTCAAGTAGTTTGTAAAAGGCGCAAAAGGCATTTTAAATGGATGATTGGCCATTTCCGCCCCTTTTAGTTTTCGGAAGCGAATTTGGCTGATCAAAATGACAAACCATGGAACCATTCCCGGAAGCACGCTCGCGCTGTACACATACACAAATAAGTTTTTCGGTGCAATGTAGCTTAAAATGACGCCAACGGCCAGTCCAACCATTACGCCAAGCGTACTGAACAAAGGCACGCCATTTGAAGTTAGTTTCGTAAAGAATTTTGGAGCTTGTCCATTCATTCCTAGCGTATAAAGCATGCGGCCTGCGCTGTAAATCCCGCTGTTACAGCCGGACATTGCCGCTGTGATGACGACAAAGTTAATGATTCCTGCCGCTGCTGTAATGCCAATTTTCGCAAACGTTGCAACAAACGGGCTCCCGATCGAACCTAGCTTATCCCACGGGTAAACGGTTACAATCACAAAAATTGCGCCAATATAGAAGATTAAAACACGCCAAATGATGCTTTGAATCGCGCTCGTTAACGTTTTTTGCGGATCTTTCGCCTCGCCGGCAGTAATCCCGATGAGTTCAACTCCCTGGTAAGCACCGACAACTAATGATAAAGCAAAAAAGAACCCTGACCATCCGCCTGTAAAGAAGCCGCCATGTTTCCAGAGATTCGATAAACCAATGGCATCTCCTCCGTTGCCGAATCCGAAGAAAACTAGGCCAAGTCCTGCAACAATCATCAATACAATCGTGATGATTTTAATCATCGCAAACCAGAATTCAAATTCGCCAAATGATTTAACCGAAATTAAGTTGGCCGCGCCAAGAATAATCATTGCGATGACACCCGGCACCCAGGCAGGCAAATTCGGGAACCAGTACTGCATGTACGTTCCGACCGCAATGATCTCTGACATGCCAACGATGACCCACTGGAACCAGTTACTCCATGCCGTCATATAGCCTGCGAGCGGGTGAATGTACTTATGGCCAAACGTCGCAAATGAACCGGTGCTTGGCTCTACATATAACATTTCTCCCATTGCCCGCATAATGAAAAAGATAAAGATCCCTGAGATGGCATAAGCAAGCAGGACTGACGGGCCTGTCCATTGAATCGTGCTTGCCGAGCCCATAAATAAACCGACACCTATCGTGCCGCCAAGAGCGATCATTTGAATATGCCGCGCGTTGAGGCCTCTTTTCAACTCTTTGTTCGCCACTTCATTTCCTCCTCATGTGCTATTAATAGGCCTGAAGCCATTAATGTTTTCTTTGGTGCCAAATGACAAAGCAGCATCATTTTTTACTTATTAAAACTTTCTATCATTTAGAATTTTATCATAATAAGCCATACTAATAAATATTTTCTCAGTTAATAGTATGGCTCCAAATTTTTCTTAAATCACGCGAACGGTTATGATACCTGCAATTTGCTTGATTTTCTCTTCAAGGCCTGGAACAAGCTTCTTGTTCACTTCGCTATCGATGTCGATTAACGTATACGCATAATCCCCGCGGCTTCTGTTCACCATGTCGGCAATGTTCAAGTGATCGTCCGAAATGGCGGATGTAATCTGGCCGACCATGTTTGGAACGTTATGATGGAATGCGGCAAGGCGCTGTTTTCCTGTATAAGGCAGGAACGCATTTGGAAAGTTGACCGAATGTTTAATGTTGCCTGTTTCTAAAAATTCCTTCAATTGGCGGGCCGCCATAATCGCGCAGTTCTCCTCCGATTCAGTCGTTGAAGCGCCTAAATGCGGGATAGAAATCGCATTGTTCATTTTCAGCACTTTTTCATTTGGAAAATCCGTAATATACTTGCCAACTTTTCCGCTATTAAGCGCAGCCGCCATATCCTCTTCGTTAATAAGCTCACCGCGGGAAAAATTTAAAATATGAACGCCGGGTTTCATCATGCTAAAGGCAGTTTCATTGAACATTTCTCTCGTATCATCTGTCAACGGAACGTGCACAGTAATAAAATCGGATTCAGCAAACAACTGTTCAATCGTCATTGCGCGCTGGACATTGCGGGACAAATTCCAGGCTGTATCCACAGAAATAAACGGATCAAATCCAATCACATCCATGTCGAGCCCGAGCGCGTCGTTTGCGATAAGCGCGCCGATGGCTCCTAAACCGATGACTCCAAGCGTTTTTCCTTTAATTTCTTTTCCAACAAACTGTTTTTTGCCCGCTTCGACTAGCTTTGGTATTTGTTCCCCTTCGCCTTCTAGCGTCTTCACCCACGATACACCGTCAAAAAGGTTTCGGGATGACGCGATCAATGTCGTCAGCACAAGTTCTTTTACAGCATTTGCATTGGCGCCAGGCGTGTTGAACACAACAATTCCACGTTCTGTGCAGACATCGACCGGAATGTTGTTAACACCCGCTCCGGCCCGTGCGATCGCTTTTAAATTGGCACCGAATTCCATCGTATGCATATTAAAGCTGCGAACGATAATAGCATCAGGATCTTCACTTTCATTGTCAATCACATAATGGTCCTTATGAAATACATTTAGCCCGCTTTGTGCAATATGGTTTAACGTTTTGATCGTCTTTACTCTTTCTAGAGTTATTGTGCTCATATTCGCCTCTCCTCTTCCTATTTTTATTGTTTCAAATTTCTAAACTTCAAAGCGCCGAATTTGTTTTGGCCTCGACCTATCCCCTCCCGAAAAACAAAAAGAGGCAAGGGAAAAAATCCCTTACCTCAGCCCAGGCGAACGGCTATTTTCGATACTATGTGCTCCCTCGCGGTGATCCGCGTTTCGCCAGTCACACATAGCCTTTAAATTTATTTTATAATAGCAAATTTTCTATCAACCAGCAATACTAAAATAATTCCATTTGCCGTTGTTATCGAAACTCCTTATTTTTCCAAATAATTGTTTTACCTCGTGCGCAAATGGTTTAAAAAATACCATAAACTTTGCGAAAGCCGCTCAGCCGGGCGGGTGACGACATTAACGGTTGTGACATATGGGCGATAGCCTGGCCACTGTTGAAGTTTGCCGCCGGCGATTTCCGATTCCACGGAAGATTCCAAAACGACGCCATATCCAACGCCTTCCATAACAAAGCGCTTCACCGCCTCCGTAGATTCAAGCCTCATCACATCTAATCCAAGTTCCTCAGCCTCAGGCACGGCCATATCGCCTGGAATGAGCATTCTTCTCGTTTTTAATGGCGCCGGCGGTTGAATGCCGATTAAGCGCACGTTTGCGAATGATGTCACTCTTAACGAAAAATGGTCTATAGGGGCGTTCAAGGTCAATCCCGCGTCAATGCTGCCCAATCGGACCAATCTTTCAATTTCTTCATCCGTATAAGTTTTTAGCTCTAGACCGATATTGGGATAAGCTTCGGTAAATGAACAAATGGCTTCCGCTAGCAAATACGTTTCAACGACTCGAGAAGAGCCGATCACGATTCTCCCCCGCTTCCCCTCACGGAACTCGTCCATCGACCGGTTAATTTGCCCTTCCAATGATAACATCGCTTCCGCATATTCCGCTAATGTAATTCCGGCGTCCGTAACGGAAATATTCCTCCCAACGACGGTGAATAGCGTGACCCCTAGCTCTTTCTCCAACCGCTTAAGTTGCATCGAAAGAGCGGGTTGGCTCATATTCAGCTCATTGGCAGCCTGTGTGATGTTCCCTTTTTTGATCACTTGCAAAAATAAAGCTAAATGTCTCGTATTCATGGCGCCCTCCAAACCCATTCATAACATCCATATTATGATTATATAACAATAATTAGATTTGTATTATAGGTAATTTCATGCCATCATATGGATAAAAGCCGTTACCTGCTGTAAAGGCAAATCAAATTTTTAGATGGAATGGAAAGGAGAATCATTCATGGACATTAATGAAATTCGAAAGCAATTTCCGATCCTTAATGAGACAGTCAATGGCCATCCTTTAGTTTATTTAGATAGTTCAGCAACATCGCAAAAACCGCTCTCCGTTATCCGGGCACTGGAGGATTACTATAAGCGATACAATTCGAATGTGCACAGGGGCGTACATACGCTTGGAACGCTTGCGACAGATGCTTTTGAAAATGCCAGGGAAAAAGTGAAGCAATTTATCCATGCAAAAGAGGCAGCGGAAATCGTCTTTACCCGTGGCACAACCGCGTCATTGAATCTAGTCGCACAATGCTATGTCAGAGAATTCCTGAAAGAAGGAGATGAAATTGTCACTACACTAATGGAACATCATAGCAATCTTATCCCATGGCAACAAGCGGCTAAAAAAACCGGTGCTGTCCTTAAGTTTCTCCCGATTCAGCAGGATGGGACGATTCGTCTTGAAGATGCAGAAAAAACGATCACGCCAAGAACAAAATTCGTCTCCATCACCCATGTGTCCAATGTGATGGGAACCATTCTTCCCGTGAAAGAAATCGCGGAAATCGCCCACCGGCATGGAGCCGTCATTTGCGTTGACGCCGCCCAAAGCGCCCCGCATTTGAACATCGATGTTCAAGATCTGGATTGCGATTTTCTCGCGCTTTCCGGACATAAAATGGCCGCCCCCACCGGCATCGGGGTTCTTTACGGAAAGCGAGCACTACTCGAGAAAATGGTACCTTATGAGTACGGCGGGGAAATGATTGATTTTGTCGATTTATATGATTCGACCTGGAAAGAACTCCCCTGGAAGTTTGAGGGAGGTACGTCCAACATCGCGGGCGCCATCGGGCTTGCCGCAGCGATCGACTTTTTAAAGGAAATTGGATTGGATGCCATCCGGCGCCATGAACAAAGGCTTACGGCCTATGCTTTGGAAATGCTATCCGCTATTGAGGGACTCGAAATCTATGGACCAAAGGATCCTGAGCAAAGAAGCGGACTTGTTACGTTTAATTTAGAAGATGTTCATCCGCACGATGTAGCAACCGTTTTGGATGCAGAGGGGATCGCCATCCGGGCGGGTCACCACTGCTGCCAGCCATTGATGAAGTGGCTTCAAGTTTCCGCTACCGCCCGCGCAAGCTTTTATCTCTACAATTCAGAAGAAGACATTGATGCATTAGTCAAAGGGTTGAAAAGCGCCCGACAATATTTCAACGCGATCCCTCAATAGACATTAAAGAGGCGGCACCCGGGTGGATGCTGCCTCTTTCTATTTCACTTGATTTATTTTATGTTTTATTTGAGGCTGCTTGTTTTTCTTCATGCCTTTCCCCAGCAGCGCGCTGACAACCGCCGCTAAGGCAAGCGCAAGCGCGAGAAAATAGAAACCGGCATGAAAGCTTCCTGTCGCATCTTTAAACACTCCGAAAAACTTCGGCCCGAAATAGCCGCCAAGATTTCCGATCGCATTCTGAAGTCCAAGGGCGGCGCCGACCACTCCGGCGGGAATGATCGCCGTAGGGATCGCCCATAACGGCCCATAGGGGGCATATACCCCGATAGCGGTGACCGACAAAAGGAACATTTGGAGCAACGGAGATGAAACAAATTGCCCTGCCACCATTGAAACAGCCGCGATCAATAGCGGAACGACCACATGCTGCACCCGATTCAGGCGCTTGTCGGACCAATAAGAATTGACAATCATCCAGATGAGGGCAAAGGTAAATGGAATCGCCGTTAGCCATCCCATAGTGGCTGAATCCTCCGTGAATGTGCTGACAACGCTTGGAACCCATAGCGTATACCCGTAGAACCCGGTCATCCATAAGAAATACATAAGGACTAATCCCCACGTAACCTTATTTTTGAAGGCCGCTCCATACCCTTCCGATTGGACGGCTTGAGCTTGCTCCGCCTTCAAGTCTTTGAGCAGCTCCTCTTTTTCTGTCTGGTCCATCCACCCTGCTTCCGACGGTTTATCTTTTAACAGAAAGTACCAGACAAAGGCCCAGATCAATGGAGGGACGCCTTCAATGACGAAGACCATTTTCCAATCAAATTGCTTTAATAAAAGGCCCGATAATGGCGCCATGAGGATGGCAGAAACCGGCAAGCACGCCATCCAAAACGCATTGGCCCGGGCGCGTTCACCAGTGGTGAACCAATTTGCAAGGAGAACGAGAACCGCCGGCCAAACGCCGCCTTCAGCAACTCCCAATAAAAACCGAACGACCTTGAGCTGGCCTTCCGTTTGGACAAATCCCGATGCCATCGCCGCAAGCCCCCAAAGTATCATCAAAATGAAAACGAACTTTCTTGCGGACCATTTCGAAGCAAGAATCCCGCCCGGAATTTGCAAGATTAAGTAGCCGACAAAAAAGATGCCAGCAATGTCACCTGCAGCGGATGCTGAAATGTTCAAATCCTTTTCCATATAGGGCAACAATACGCCGACATTAATCCGATCCATGTAAGCAAGCATATACATAATGAATGCAATTGGAATGATTTTGAGCCATTTAGACTGTCCCATAATAGTCTCCTCCCAAGAAAACAAAATATCGTCCATTCATAATTACCAGGTAACCGCTTTCATTCTTGCGGAAGCAGAAGGGGAATTCATGATCCCCCGTTGATTTCCGTCTAAGCTTTTTGTGCAGCGCGGAACTTTTCAGCATATTTTGCGGCAAGCTTAATGGCTTCTTCCATGCTTACCGAACCAGCGAGCCCTTTTCCGGCAATGTCAAACGCCGTTCCATGGTCGACGGAAGTGCGAAGGAACGGCAATCCGTTTGTGATCGAGATCGTTCGTTCAAAATCTGTCATCTTGGCCGCAATATGCCCCTGATCATGGTAAAGGGAGAGAACCGCATCATATTTTCCATTCAATGCCTGATAAAAGACGGAATCCGCAGGCACAGGGCCAAAGGCATTGATTCCTTCTTTCCGGGCCTTCTCTATACCTGGCGCAATTTCATCCACTTCTTCCCTTCCGAACAATCCGTTTTCACCGCTATGCGGGTTTAATCCTGCAACGGCGATGGTTCCATTTTCGATTCCCAGCCGGTGGAGCGCTTTTGTGCACCGCTTTAAATAATCATGCACCCGCTCTTTCGTCATTTGGCCAATTGCCTCTTTTAAGGACAAATGCCTGGTCAGGAAAAAGATCCTCAGCGAGCGGACTTCAAACATCGTCAACGGATCTTCTACCCCCGTAAGCCCGGCGAGCATTTCGGTATGGCCAATGTACGGCACATTCGCCGCTTTCAGCGATTCTTTATTGATCGGCGCAGTGGCGAAAGCATCGACAACGCCCTCGTTCGCAAATTCGATGCACGTTTGGATATAGTCAAATGCCGCCTGTCCGCACATCCCTTGAACTTCGCCCATCTTCAATTCTTCCATATCTACATTGTCCAAATGAATGATGTCGATTATTCCGCTAGTAAATTCCCCTTCAGAGGGGGTAGCAATTGGATTCAATTTCCTCGATAAGCCAGTAATACTTAAAGCCTGGCTCATCACTTCTTTATGACCGACGAGCACGGGCCGACAAACGTCATAAATTTCAGATTTTGAAAGGGCCTTCGCTATAATTTCAGGGCCTATTCCCGCCGGATCCCCCATAGATATTGCAATCACTGGTTTTTCATTAGTTTTCATCATGACATGTTCTCCTTTATATCTTTAGATTTAGACAATTGCTTGAACAAATATCGAATGCAGACGGTGATGGCATCATCGCCGCCGATTAATCCGCCTTTTGTGATGACGGGCATGCCATCGAGATAGCCTCCGGCGAAACGGCCATAGGCGGCGAGCGGAAAAACTTCGTCCATCAATTGGATTCCGTGGGCCCGGCTTGCTGCACAAATGGAGGCGGTGACATCCCCTCCGCTTGTAAAACATCCGCTGATTGCCGTCTCGCTTCCTTGAATGATCCGCTGGCTGATAAGCGCGAGGCCGTCGGTGATTTTTCTCGCCAACGACTCCTGCGTCGTATTCTGCTTGCTGGCCAAAGCCTTCAAATCTAGCAAAGGCTGATCCGGCTGATTTGTCGTCACAAGGATGACGCTCTCCGTTTTTGTCCTCAGCAAGCCTTCCTCCACCCCTCTTAGAAGTTCATCATTTCTCACGTTTAAATCGGCGTTTGCCAGTTTTCCAGGATCAATGTAGACAGGCTGGACGTTCATTTTCTGAATAAGGTGGCCGATCTGCCTTTCTGTGACTGAAGTGCAGCTTCCTATCGAGACAAGTAGTTTAGGAGTTTTCACATCATTCCCGTATTTCTTTTTCGCATATGCGGCGGTAAGGGGGCCCGGATCTACCGGGACAAAGCAGGTTTTCCATTCAGCCATTGCGCTTGCTGTTTCTTCAATGTGCATCTCCGTGACAGCGTCAATGACGATGATCCTGCATCCACTGTCCACTAATTCGCTTATCTTCCGGGCAATCATGTTTTTACCACCCAGCACCTCATTCAATTCGATGCAACCTATTTTCCTTTCGCTCTGACTTGATATGATCCAGGGAATATATGAATCTTTTAGCGGAGACTGGGGATCTTTTCCGACGTCCGTCTCTTGCACGGGCACTCCATCCACAAGTAAATAACTTCCTACCGTCGTCCTGCCGGATGAAGGGTATGACGGCATGACGATGGCAACGGAATGATCGCCGATGCAATCCAGAATCGCATCGATTTCCACGCCAATGTTTCCGCGCGCTGTGCTGTCGATCCGCTTGCATAAGAGCTCGACTCCCTGTGCCAGCATCGCAGAAGCGATTTTGCTCACGCTCTGGTAGGCCGCTTTTTTCGATATATACCGGCTATCCGTATCAATGCATATAGCATCGTAGTTAAACGGCTGGCTTAAAAACCCCTGAAGGATGGTGGCTGTTGAGAAGCCGTGCTTTGAAAGGAGGACCCCCGTCGCATTCGCTCCCGTTAAATCATCGGCTATGACAGCGATTTTCTTCATGAAACCTCTTCACTCCCTTCATGGACTTGATGAACGTTTACATGTTCGCTATATCGGAGTTTGTCCTCTTCAGATAGCTCTGAATCCGTAATGATTGCTTCGATTTGGCGAAGCGGGCAAACTTGCGAGAACGAGCATTTGTTAAATTTGCTGGAGTCGGCGATGACCCATGTTCTTGATGCAGATTCAACCATCAGGCGCTTGATCAGCGCTTTTTCCATAGTAGGGGCAGATAGCCCATTTTTAACGTCAATCGCATGTGCGCCAAGAAAAAGGATGTCGATCCGGATTTGCCTCAACAAAGCCTGGGCATGCGGGCCAAACATTGCCCCAACGCCCTTCTGGACCGATCCTCCAGTACAAATGACCTCGGAAGGGCAGTCCAGCAATTCGGAGGCGATTTTCAGGTCATTCGTTACAATCGTCAGGTCTTCCCTCGTTTTGATTTCTTTTGCGATCTCGATGGTTGTCGTCCCTGAATCCAACAAAATGCTCGAACCTTCAGGAATTAATGTCGCAGCGTATTTTGCGATTGTTTGTTTTTGTTCAATTCTCGTGATCGATTTACTGCTGTATGGCGTCTCCGCAATCAATTCACTCGCAGCGACAGCCCCCCCGTGCGTCCGGACGATCTTTCCCTCTTTCTCTAGCAGAGAGAGATCCCTCCTTATGGTCATGCTTGATACATTCAGCTGATTGGCCAGTTGTTCGATTTCCACTTTGCCGTCTTTTTCAATCCGCTTTACAATCTCCAGTTTTCTTTCCAATGGCAACATACTTTTTCCATCCTTATTAATTTCTTATGTTCTATTATGTTACTTTATGTTCATTTATGCAAGTTATTTTTTGTAATATAACGAAAATTAACATAAATAATCAAAATTGAATCTCTTAAAAAGAAATGAGGCAGAGTTAAGACACTCTGCCCCATTTCAGAATCAATTTTCAAATGATAATGATGTTAAACACCCTATGACTACAGTAAAAAACGGATCGAAATCTTGACCCATTTGTTTTTTTAAAAACTAAGTTCACACTTTCCTTTTCAACACTTGATCGAAGTCAGCAAAAATTTTGACTCCCACAACTTCTTTTGCCGTACTTATTACCGATAGACGAACCTATTGAACAAAAATCCGCCTCTTATTATTGGCCTTGAGATCGGTTCTATTGGACAGATTTTCGTCTCCGGATCTCATTTTTGTCCTTGAGACCCGTTCTATCGGACAGTTTTTCGTCTCCTGACCTCTTTTTTGTCCTTGAGACCCGTTCTATCGGACAGATTTTCGCCTCCGGGCCTCATTTTTGTCCTTGAGACCTGTTCTATCGGACAGATTTTCGTCTCCGGGCCTCATTTTTGTCCTTGAGACAGGCTCTATTAGACAAAAATTTTGCCTCTGATACTTTATCCGGGTTGCATTTTGCCCGCTTATTCATTTTTCAATACGGTCTTTTAGTCGAATAAGGAAAGTGGCCGTTTCAAATGATAATCATTAAAAAGGAAATGTACGAAATGGAAATGTTTCTCATTGTTTTGCTGCTGCTAGCTATCATTGGACTTTCGAATATTGTCAATCATATCGTGCCGTTTATTCCTGCGCCGCTCATTCAAATTGCCTTTGGCGTCGTGATGGCTCTTCTTCCTTTTGGGATCCACGTACCGATGGAGTCGGAATTGTTTTTAGTCCTTTTTATCGCCCCACTCCTTTTTAATGATGGGAGAACTGTTTCAAGAGTGGCTTTATGGAAATTGCGGGTGCCGATTTTGCTCCTTGCTCTCGGCCTTGTGTTTGTCACGGTGTTTGCCATCGGCCACTTTATTCATTGGCTGATCCCTTCAATTCCCCTTCCTGCTGCTTTTGCGCTGGCCGCTATTTTATCTCCGACAGACGTGGTTGCGGTAAGCGCGATGTCAAGCCGGGTAAACATGCCAAAAGATGTGATGCACCTCTTAGAAGGCGAAGGGCTCATGAACGATGCATCTGGTCTTGTTGCTTTTAAATTTGCAGTGGCGGCAACCGTAACCGGCGTTTTTTCACTGGCCAATGCCTCTATCAGTTTTTTAGCGATTGCCATCGGCGGATTTTTTAGCGGAGCGCTTCTTGCGTTCATCATCATCCGGTTCCGGGTGCTTCTTCGCCGTTTCGGTATGGAAGATGTGACCGTGCATATGCTCATTCAAATCATGACCCCGTTTGTTATTTATCTCGTCACTGAACACTTGCATCTTTCCGGCATTTTAGCCGTTGTTGCAGCAGGAATTGTTCATGCAGTGGAAAAAGACCGGGAAAAATCGCCGACGATCGATTTGCAAATCGTATCAAAAAGCACATGGACCGTCATTTTGTATCTTTTAAATGGGCTAGTGTTTGTCCTCCTTGGCCTGCAAATTCCAAAGGTCATGAGCCAAATTTTTAAAGACCCGATGTTTAACAATGTGGTTGTGACGAAATATATTTTGCTTATTACAGCTACTCTCTACGTGCTTCGTTTCACCTGGATTTATTTTTCCTGGTGGATCGGCTGGCTATTGAAAAAGAAACGGATGTCCAAACCTGCCCTCAGATTGATTGGAATAACGACAATCTCCGGTGTAAGAGGGGCGGTTACATTGGCAGGCGCGTTTTCGATTCCTTTTGTTCTTGCTGACGGGAGCCCATTTCCGGAACGTTCATTGATTATTTTTATTGCGGCCGGCGTGATTTTGGTAACTCTCGTCGTGGCAAGCATTTTCCTTCCAATGGTTGCTAAAACGGAAGATATAGCGATTGAGAGAAAAAAGGAAGAAATGGAAAAGGATGCGGTTATTCAAATAAAAGTGGCTGCCATCCGGGCCATCGAGGAAGCAGTAAATGACGAAAACCGCCCGGCAGCTTTATCGATCATTACGGCTTACAATCACGAAATTAACCAATTAAAATATGAAAGCACGAAGATCGACCCGGCTCATTTAAAAAATGAAGAAGCCGAAATCCGTATTCAAGCGCTTGAAGCGGAGTCGCGGTATGTAGAAAAATTGATAAAAGAAAAGCGGATTAACCGGGAAATGGCTTATTGGGCCCAGGAATATATTCGCCGTAAAGAAATGGCCATCACAAACGAATTAAAATATAAGGCGCTCGTCTTATGGACATTGCTAGGAAAAATCCTGGCGCAAATGGCCCAGGTTTTCAAGCCGAACAAAGAGCAATTGCGCAAAAAGCGGCTCACAAAACATAAAGACATGATCCGGTTAAAAATGAACATGGCAGAAGCGGCCATTCGCGAGTTAAAAAACGGATTGACTTCCCCAAATAAAGCATTATCTTTTCTCGTCATTGGGGAATATAACGAGCGGCTCACGAAATTGAAGATGTTGATCGCAGCTGACGGAAGAGAATTTTCCCGTTTAAAACGGGAACTGCAAGTGAAGGCATTTCAAGCGGAGCGGGATGAAGTTCAATACTTGTATGAGAAAGGGCAAATTACCGTCGATATCGTGAGGAAAATTCGCAGGCAGATTAATATAAGAGAAGCTTATTGGTTGGAAGAAAATAGTTTGCGTTTGTAAAACAAGTTTGCACGAGAGAAATCCATTTAAAGCAAGTTTGGACAAAAAATAATGGGTTTTGGAAAATAAATTCGTGGTTTTGGAAAATAAAATTAAGATCTTAGAAAATAAATTCCCGGCATTGGAAAATAAAATTGAGATTTTGGAAAATAAACGAAAAATGTCGATTGAAACGAATTGGAAAGACCCGGGCCATGCAATAGAGCGCCCGGGCTTTTTTAAAAGAAGTTCTTTTTTTACAAGAATCTAATGTTTGCGGAGCTTTTTGCGTTGCTTCTCTTCCGTCCATGAGGCTGTTGCTCCTTCATTGCCCGGAGCTTTTTCAAATCCTTTGTCAAGGCGCCCCGCATTTTCAATATCGCCTGACATGCGGTAGCCGCCGATTTCAATATTTCCTGTCGTTCCGTATATTTCTAAGCCGCCAAGCTCGGCCCGTACATTGTCCTGGATTTTTTCATTCTTCTTTTTGTCCATCGTGATTCACCTCCTACTTTAATGTAACTCCAGAAGTGCCGGGCTATTCAAAAAGGCTGTGTGCTATAGCAAAAGCCACATTCGTCAGCTCATTCATTTTCTATGATTTTTTTCATTATTTCTTTCCATACTTCCTCATTTTTAACGCCTGCCTCTTTAAATATGGCATCCATTTTCTTTCGCTGAACATTGCTTAATTGTTTTTCGAGCTTTTCGCCTTTTTCCGTCAGGCGGAGCTCTCGGACGCGGCGGTCATATTCTGCCGGTTCGCTTTTTATGTATTCCATTTCAATCAGCTGCCGCATTGGGGCATGGAGAGCTTGCTTGCTTACTTCCAGCGTTGCAAGAAGTTCATTTACGCTCAATCCAGGCTTTCGTGCGATGAAAAATAAAATCCGGTGATGGACACGCTGGATGCCGTGTTGTTCAAGGATGCGATCCGGTTCTTTCGTAAATGTCCGGTAGGCAAAATAAAAGAGGACAAGTATTTCATTTAGTTGTTCTTCACGATTTTTCTCCATATCTCATGTAACCTCCCGTTTAAAGAATATCAAACTTCGGCGTCTTTTTTTAATGAGTCATGAAAATTTAAACTTTTTTCAATATAGGTCAACAATATTGACGTTTATTGAACCATGATGATATAGTGAATAATGACATAGGTCAAGTTTATTGACCTAATTGAGCAAAGGGGTGTTGCATAAATGAATTCAACGACATGCACAGTTGGCGATTATTTGCTTTTAAGACTAAAAGAAATGGGTGTTAAACATATTTTTGGCGTTCCGGGTGATTTTAACCTGGGATTTCTCGATCAAATCGAGGCAACTGATCATATTGAATGGATAGGCAACTGCAACGAATTAAATGCCGCTTATGCTGCGGACGGTTATGCGCGAATCAATGGCATCGCGGCACTCGTAACGACTTTTGGAGTCGGGGAATTAAGTGCGATTAACGGAATCGCTGGTTCTTATGCGGAGCAATTGCCAGTGGTCAAAATTACCGGTTCACCGGCAACTAGCGTGGTCAAGTCTGGCGCATATGTCCACCATACTCTAGGAGATGGCGACTTCACACATTTTACTAACATGTTTAAAGAAGTGACGGTAGCCCAAACGACCTTAACGAGGGAAAATGCCGCCGAAGAAATTGACCGCGTACTTCAAGAATGTTGGCTATATAAGCGGCCGGTTTATATTAATCTACCTTCTGATATTAGCTATAAAGAAATTGAAGCGCCAAAAACCCCGCTGGCACTACGGAACTTCAAAAGCGAAACAGAAGAATTGAACAAATTCATCGACCTCGCGTTAAATAAAATAAACGAGGCGAAAATTCCGGTCATTTTAGCGGATTACGAAGTGAATCGCTATGACATGAATGATAAGTTACAAGCTTTTGTTAACCAATCCGGCTTCCCCATTAGCTCGCTAAGCATGGGTAAAGGCGTGATTGATGAAACCCATCCTCAATTCATCGGCATCTATACGGGTGCATTGAGCGATCCATATGTCCGAAGCCGGGTTGAAGAAGCGGACTGCATTATAAGCATCGGGGTGAAATTGACGGATTCACTGACAGGCGGCTTTTCTCATCAACTCGATGAACATAAAATAATTGAACTTCACCCTTCATGGGCTAAATTAAATGAAACCTTTTATGCAGCGGCCATGGGCGATGTATTGGACCGATTGACTGCAAATGTCCGCCGACGCGATAAAGAAACGTTAAACGTTCAATCCTTTTACGATAGGGAAACGAACAATACTTTTATTCCAACTGATGAACCGCTTTGCCAGGAACGCTTTTGGAAACAGTTCAGCTGTTTCTTAAACAAAGAGGATGTACTTCTTGTGGAACAAGGAACCGCCTTCTTCGGCGCAGCTACAATGCCGCTTCCTGAAAAGTCGACGTTTGTAGGACAGCCGTTATGGGGGTCCATTGGCTATACGCTGCCATCATTGCTCGGAACGCAAATCGCAAACCCGGACCGCCGCAATATTTTAGTCATCGGCGATGGATCATTCCAGCTCACCGTCCAGGAATTATCGACCATCCTGAAAAATGGACTGAAACCGATCATTATCCTCATTAATAATGACGGCTACTCCGTAGAACGCGCCATTCATGGACCAAATGAGAAATATAACGACATTAACAGGTGGAAGTACAGCAAATTGCCCGAAGTGCTTGACATGAACGATAATAGCCTGAGCATGTGCGCGACTACCGAAAAGGAGCTGGCTGACGCCTTCCATCGGGCTGAAACCGCAGATAAGCTTGTCTTCATTGAAGTGGTTATGGAGCGCATGGACGTTCCAGAGCTTCTCCGTTCTCTTGGAGAAATCTTTGCTAAACAGAATGCGTATTAATTTTTAAGAAAAAGATGTTCCCTGCCTATGGTAATGATAGTGTCTACAATTTGCTTTTGGAAATATTTTTATTTAGATTTAAAATAGGCAAATCTTTTTGGAAAGGTGGGGATTTTAAACATGAGAATTATTGTAATCGGTGCAAGCGGAACCATTGGAAAAGCAGTCGCGGAAGAATTAGGAAAAACCCACGAAATTATTCGTGCCGGGCGAAATGGCGCTGATGTGAAGGTTGATATTACTTCCATCGACAGCTTGAAAAACATGTACAAACAAACCGGTAAAGTAGATGCTGTCGTCAGTGCAACGGGAAGCGCCTATTTCGGGCCTTTATCTGAATTGACGCCGGAATTAAATGAGACTGCGATTGAAAGCAAGCTAAAAGGCCAGATTAATGCAGTGCTCGTAGGAATGGACTACGTGAATGACGGCGGGAGCTTTACGTTGACAACTGGAATTTTGATGGATGACCCCATCCTTAAGGGAGCATCTGCCGCCATGGCAAATGGCGGGGTTAAAGCTTTTGTAAAAGCCGCAGCCATTGAAATGCCGAGGGGAATCCGAATCAATAGCGTCAGTCCGAATGTTGTGCAAGAATCATGGCATAAATATAGCGGATTATTCCCTGGATTCGATCCGGTTCCAGTCAGCCGCGTTGCCTTAGCGTTCAAAAAGAGCGTCGAGGGTGCACAAACCGGACAAAATTACGAAGTTTATTAACCGACAACTTCAATCCTTTGTGCTCTTGTTTTTCATCCGAACCGGATGAAGAATAAGAGCTTTTTTATGTTGAAATACTAACCGACAAGGAGTTGTCGCCTATGTATTTCTTATTCAATTGTTTAGGCATTTTAATTGTGCTCGCCATCGTTTTCTTATGTTCTCCTGAAAAGAGGAAAGTGAAGTGGCGGCCGATACTCATCTTGCTCGTCCTTGAATTGCTCATTACATGGATCATGTTAGGAACAACCGTTGGACGATGGATCATTGATCAAATCGCTTCATTTTTCACCTGGCTGATTTCCTGCGCGAATCAAGGAATCGCCTTTGCCTTCCCGTCAGTGATGGACAATCAAACGATCGACTTTTTCTTCAGCGCATTGCTTCCGATCATCTTTGTCATTACATTCTTTGATATTCTTTCTTACTTCGGGATTTTGACATGGATCATCGATAAAGTAGGCTGGTGCATTTCAAAAGTTTCGAGATTGCCAAAATTAGAGAGCTTCTTTTCGATTCAAATGATGTTTTTAGGAAATACGGAAGCATTGGCCGTCATCCGCCAGCAACTTGATGTGCTGAGAGCGAACCGTTTATTGACATTCGGGATCATGAGCATGTCGAGCATTAGCGGGTCAATCATTGGCGCTTACCTTTCGATGGTTCCCGCAACATATGTCTTCAGCGCCATTCCGCTAAACTGCTTAAATGCGCTCATCCTGGCCAATATTTTAAATCCGGTGGAAGTCAGCAAGGAGGATGATATCATCTATACCCCTCCGAAAGAAGAGCGAAAAGATTTTTTCTCAACGATTTCAAACAGCATGTTAGTTGGAATCAATATGGTTATCGTCATTCTCGCCATGGTCATCGGCTATGTGGCGCTAACAGCCTGTATTAATGGGATATTAGGATTCTTCATCCACGGATTGACCCTGCAAAAAATCTTTTCCTATATTTTCAGCCCGTTTGCTTATTTGCTCGGCCTGCCGTGGCATGATGCGCTATATGTTGCACAGTTAATGGGGATCAAAATCGCAACGAATGAATTTGTCGCAATGATGGATTTAAAAACGCATTTGCGTTCATTGCCTCCACACACGATCGCCGTTGCGACGACATTTTTAACGTCTTTTGCCAACTTCAGCACCGTTGGCATGATTTATGGAACGTATGATTCGCTATTGGGCGCCGAACGATCAACCGTCATCGGCAAAAATGTATGGAAGCTTCTTGTGAGCGGGGTTGCCGTTTCTTTATTAAGCGCCATGCTCGTCGGCTTATTTGTCTGGTGACGACTGTACATAAATTGTATGTTTAAGGCAAAATCCCCTATCCAGGGGATTTTGCTTGTTTAACTGAATAAGTGAATGATTTAATAAATGCGTCTTCCTTAACGTTCAGCGCGGAACGTTTTCCCCAGGTGTTCCCCAAGGGCGAAATAATGGCGGAAATTATAGATGAGCGGACTCCATTTATGCGGGTCGACGTAATGTTCGCCAATGACGATCTCTTTATGGGCATGTACGCAAACCGTCTCCGTCTCTACTATCGCAAAAAAAGGAAAATGATCGGGAATCCGGATGTGCTTCACTCTTGCCTCGATTTGCAGCGGGCACTCCATAATCCGGGAAGGCTTAACTACTTTCGATTCCATTGGTGTCAAGCCGCTTATTTTATATTTGTCTTTTTCATAAGTGAATCCAACTTCCTGCTTAAACGCGGGAACGGGGTGTTTCCCAGTGTAAGGAGCCAGGCGTTCGACGTTCTCCCATAACGAAGGATCTGGAACATTAATGACGCACTCACCGTGCCGCTCCATATTTTCAATCGCTTTTCCGCCAAGGCCGACCCCCAGTACGATGCAATCTCCCAATGCCCATGATGACGAAATCGGGCTAATATTCACCGTCCCCTCTTCATTCAGCGTGTTTAGCAAAATAACAGGCGTTCCGTAATAGAGAATTTTCGGTTGTATGGTTGTTGTTTGTAACATTTCATTTTTCCTCCCATTCTTGAGTTCTTCTCTATTGTAAAACATAAATATTTCCACTATCATCGAAGTATGGAATGCAAATCAAGGAGGGGACACTATGAACGCAATCCCAAATGCCGCAAAAGTCGCTGCCCTTGTAAGCGAGCCTTCACGTGCGGCGATATTAACCGCTTTATTGGACGGGCGGTTTCATCCTGCCAGTGAATTAGCGTTTATGGCAGGAGTCAAGCCGCAAACGGCAAGCTTCCATTTAGCAAAAATGGTTGATGCAAATGTCGTTGCCGTTGAAAAGCATGGAAGGCATCGATACTATGGAATTCGGGACGAAGAAGTGGCCCGCGTGATGGAATCGATCTTGTCTATCGCTCCGCCGGTAAAAATTAAATCATTGAAACAAGCTTCGGAAGATCGGGCGGTTCGTTTTGCTAGAACATGCTATGACCATCTTGCCGGGAATTTAGGCGTGAAATTGACAGAATCCCTGCTAAACTCAGGTGTGATTGGCGAAGAGGAGAATGCGTTTACCGTTACGAAAAAAGGCGAGGAATTTTTTGAGGCGTTTCAAATTGACCTTAAGTTGGTCAGGAAAAAACGGCGTTCATTCTCGCACAAATGCCTCGACTGGAGCGAAAGACGCCATCATCTTGCCGGAGCCTTAGGAAATGCCCTACTTGAACGTTTGTTGGAATTAAACTGGATGGAGCGCCTGCCAAAAACGCGGGCGATAAAGATCACCGCTGACGGAAAAAAAGGCTTAAAAGAAACATTTTCCGTTGAAATCGAATAGAATCATTTGTTCGGGTACTAGAAAAAGATAGTACTTTTCTAGAGAAAAGTTTCATCATAAAATAAATATGCTGATCTTGAAAAACAAGCTAAATCTAAGGGATACCAGCCTTTCTTAGCTTGCCTGCGAATCAGTAGTTTTATATTATTCTCCTTATTGGCTAGCCGTTTTGGCTGGTCCTTTTTTCCATGAGCATTTTCATAATAATGGATGATAAATTATGATAAAGTTAAGCTATTCAATACAACCCGTTAAACAAATCAAGAAAGGGGTCTACTTTTGAGAAGATTACTTGTTGCCGCCATAGGGGTTTTGCTTGCCTGTCTGATTACAGGCTGCAGCAAAGAACCATCACCCGAGGACCATTTCAAGCAATACATATCGAGCTGGGAAAAAGCGAAGTACGGCGATATGTACACCCTGTTATCAAGCGAATCGAAGAAAACCATTTCGAAAGATGATTTCATTGAGAGATATAAAGGAATTTATGGAGGAATTGAAGCGAAAAACGTAACGATTAAACCTCTTATTCCAAAGAAAGGACCTGAACCTGACAAGAACAATGCCGTTTCTTATCCATATGAGGTAAAAATGGATACGCTTGCTGGCCCGGTCCATTATAAGCAAAACGTCAAACTCGTGAAAAGCGGTAAAGGCGAAAAGGAAAATTGGTATATCCAATGGGATGAATCGCAAATTTTCCCGCCAATGAAAAAAGGCGATAAAGTCCGGGCCGAAACGTACGAAGCGAAACGCGGAGAAATCTTTGACCGCAACGGAAAAGGGCTCGCCATCAATGGCACGGTCTATCAAGTCGGGATCGTTCCCCAATGGATGAAAGGGAAAGATAAAGAAGCAAAACAAAAAATGGCGAAAATTCTTGAAGTATCGGTTAAGGAAATTGACCAGAAACTGAAGGCTTCCTGGGTAAGGCCGGATTCTTTCGTGCCCATTAAAACCGTTTCGAAGGACGACCCGGCCGTATCGAAGCTGAAGAAAATTGACGGAGTGGCCTTTCAAAAAACGATGACGCGCGTTTATCCGCTGAAAAACGCCGCGGCCCATTTAGTCGGCTATATTCGGCCGGTCAACGCCGAGGAATTGAAAAAGCTAAAGAGCAAAGGATACACCGCCAATGACTGGGTTGGAAAAGCCGGGCTGGAACAGCTTTTTGAAAAGCGCCTTAGAGGGGAAAATGGCGGCATCATTACGATCGTCGATAAAAATGGCAACAAAAAAGACGTGCTCGCCGAAAAGCAGGCGGCCGATGGAAAACCGCTCAAACTGACGATCGACGCAACTGTACAAAACAACCTTTACGGGCAAATGAAAAAAGATGCGGGAACGGCATCCGCGATCAATCCGTCAACCGGCGATGTATTGGCTCTTGTCAGCAGTCCGTCCTATGACCCCAACCTTTTTGTCCTCGGGCTGTCTCAAGGACAATACGAAAAGTGGAACAATGATCCAAAGAAACCGCTGTTAAACCGATTTAAGCAAACGTATGCGCCCGGCTCTACGTTTAAGCCGATCACGGCAGCCATCGGTTTGAAAACAAGTACAATCAACCCGAATGAAGAAAAAACAATCAACGGCTTAAAGTGGCAAAAGAATAAGTCATGGGGCGACCATTATGTGACAAGGGTAAGCGATGTGAGTCCGGTTAATTTAAAAAAAGCGCTCGTTTATTCGGACAACATTTATTTTGCCCAGGCCGCTTTAGCGATTGGAAGCGAGACATTTGAAAAAGAGGCAAAAGCGTTCGGCCTTGGCGAAAAAATCCCCTTTGATTATCCGATTGAGCCATCGAGCCTGATTAGCGGCGAATGGTCAGAAGGCCGCCTCGCCGATACAGGCTACGGTCAGGGTCAGGTCGAAATGAGCATCCTTCACTTGGCGCTCTCTTACACGCCTTTTGTAAACGAAGGAAACTTGATCGCCCCGAGGCTTGTCATCCCGGATAAGGGCGAAGAGGCGCCAACATTTTGGAAAAAAGATGTAATGCCGTCCGGAGTCGCGTCCACCATTCGCAATGATCTTGTTCAAGTCGTCAAAAACCCGCACGGAACCGCCCACGACGGGATGATGGCAGACGTTCCGCTTGCCGGCAAAACGGGAACGGCGGAATTAAAGATGAAACAGGGCGAAAAAGGAAAAGAAAACGGCTGGTATGTCGCCTTTAACAATAACCACCCTGAATTGCTCATCGCGATGATGATCGAAAACGTTGAGAACAAACGCGGCAGCCACTATGTCGTTCCAAAAGTAACAAACGTTTTTCAGTCCTATCATTTTAAATAAACATAACCCCTGATTTTTTCCTTTAGATAGAAAAGATCAGGGGTTTTACTTTAAGGTACAGCATCATCGTCTCGTCACTTCTTCTGGCAACGATTTAACGCCATAGACAATGCCGCTACTAATTAGTTCTAATTCATACGGCGCCAATTGAAAAACCGTAAACCGTTCTAATACGATACTTCCATCAATTATAGGTTTCTCATTCATACATATGAAACAACACGTTTCCTTTTACGACTTCCTTTCCATGTTGATTGACTGCTTTGACCAGAAAGTTCATTTTATTTCCATTTAGTTCTTTTAACGTTGCTTGCAATGTAATAACGTCATTGAGAAATACCATGTCTCTAAACCTGACAGAGTAATCTTGAATAAAACCCTCATCATAATAAGGCGTAAATAGTTTGGCTAAATGCCCCATTGTCCACATACCGTGTGCAATCACCCCTGGTAGCCCGGCTCTTTTTGCTTCTTCATCGATCGTATGAATCGGGTTGTAATCCCCGGAGGCACCGGCATACTTAATTAAAGAGATCCTTGAAACAGGTTCTAGCTGAACCGCTTCTAAAGACTCCCCGATTTGTAATTCCATCAGACTTTTCAAACCGCCATCCCCTTTCTAACGGCTTCGGTTATAATCACCATTTGTTTTTCACTGAAGATCACTATATTCTATTTTATCATGCGGTTTGAAGGAAAAATACGTTTTACATGCGTTTTGCCAGGAACTTTGGAGCAAATCAGAATCCGAAATGCACTTACGCTAAAGAATGGAAAGGCTTCGTCAATGAAAAAACCATTAGCATTATATACTAATGGTCTTCACTACAAAAGATTATTCTGCTTCGGCGACAACCGTAAAACGTTCGTTTATATGTTGCGGGTTTTCAATTTCATCTACTACGGCGATGGCATAATCCGCATAGCTAATGTAGCTTTCGCCTTTTTCATTCATGATTAATTGATCTTTTCCTTTTTTATAAGAACCCGTTCTTTTTCCTTCCGGGTTGAAGAAAGCCGCAGGGCTGATATATGTCCATTGAATCCCTTTTACGGTTTGAAGTTCTTCAAGGTTTTTTCCCATGTTTGTAGCGGTTGGAAAATAAGCTTCCGGGAAATCCGGAGTTTCAAATAATCGCATCGTCTTCGCTTCATCGACAAATAGGCTTCCAGCTCCTCCTACGACGACTAATCTTGTATCAGGCGCGCCTTTTAGCGCTTCAATCAAGACCTTCCCCGCTTCGACATGCTGGTGTTCTTGGCCTGGAGCAGCATTAAATGCATTCACTACGACATCAAACTTTTGAATATCGTCAGACTTTACGTCAAATATGTTTTTTTCAAGCACTTCGACGTTCTTTCCCTGCATTTTTGCCGTATCTCTAACAATCGCTGTAACTTCATGCCCTCTTTCAACCGCTTCTTTTAAAATAAGGTTGCCTGCCTTACCGCTGGCGCCAATGATTCCGATTTTCATTATTTATTCCTCCATCATTCATTCGATTATCTGTAACCAAATCAATTACATGTAACAATAATAATTACAACCGTTCATTTTGTCAACCTATTCTACGAATACTTTTTCTCATTTATTATTCGTTCGTTAAGGTATAATAAACACTGTAATCACATAAATTACATGTCAAGATCGATGCATCATTCATAAGGTAGGTGAATGCAAATGTCCATCAGCAGCCGCTTCGCTGTAGGAATCCACATATTATGTCTTCTTGAAATGAATAAAGATGGAATCAATTCTTCCGAATATATAGCAAAGAGCGTAAATACGAATCCAGTGGTTGTAAGAAAAATCATGGGAATGCTGAAAAGTGCAGGGCTGGTGAAAGTACGCCCTGGCATTGCTGGCGCTGAACTGGCGAAAAATTTATCGGATATTACATTGCTTGACGTTTATAAAGCCGTCAATGTCGTTCAGGAGAACCAATTGTTTAGCGTGCATGACGAGCCCAATCCCGATTGCCCTGTAGGCAGAAATATTCAAGAGGCAATCGTTCCACTATTCACAGCAGCGCAACTGGCGATGGAAAAGGCGCTTGAAAATGTAACCATTGGCGATGTTGTAAACGATATTGGTAAAAACGATAAAGAATTACAGCAATAAAATAAAGACTGCTAGATCTTTTATAAAAGAAAAAAATGATAAAGGAGAACCTATGACAAAGAGCAACGAAACAGGATGGAACTTTGACAATAGCTATGCCCGCCTTCCGGAATCCTTTTTTACTAGCACCAGGCCAACACCCGTGCGATCGCCGAAATTGGTCATTCTCAATGAGCCATTGGCAACATCCCTCGGTTTAAACGTGAAGAAGCTAGAAAGCGAAGAAGGCGCCGAAGTGTTTGGCGGAAACGAAATTCCAGAAGGGGCTTTCCCTCTTTCCCAGGCTTACGCAGGGCATCAATTTGGCCATTTTACAATGCTGGGCGACGGTCGGGCGATCCTCTTAGGCGAGCAGATCACCCCTTGTGGCGAACGGGTGGACATCCAGCTTAAAGGTTCAGGCCGGACGCCATATTCCCGCGGAGGAGATGGCCGGGCCGCCCTTGGTCCGATGCTGCGCGAATACATCATTAGTGAAGCGATGCATGCGCTTGGCATTCCAACGACCCGCAGTCTGGCCGTGGTGACGACGGGCGAGCCGGTATTTCGCGAAACCGAGCTGCCTGGCAGCGTGCTGGCCCGGGTTGCAGCCAGCCATCTACGTGTCGGGACGTTTGAATACGCTGCCAAATGGCGCACGAAAGAGGAACTTCAGATCCTGGCCGACTATGCCATTAAGCGTCATTATTCAGACGTTGAAGAGGATAAGGACCGGTATCTGTCATTTTTTCAAAAAGTGATGGAGCGGCAGGCTAAACTTATCGCCAAATGGCAGCTCGTTGGCTTCATTCATGGAGTGATGAACACTGACAATATGGCCATTAGCGGAGAAACCATCGATTACGGCCCTTGTGCCTTCATGGATGCCTATGATCCGGCAACGGTATTCAGTTCTATCGATATCCGGGGCCGCTATGCCTATGGCAATCAGCCGCCTATTGCAGGGTGGAATCTCGCGCGATTGGCGGAAAGCTTATTGCCGCTCCTACATGAAGATCAGGAAGAAGCGATTAAACTGGCCGAAAATGCGTTATCACGATTCGGCACTTTATACCGTTCGGAATGGCTTCAAGGAATGAGAGCAAAACTCGGACTCTTTAACGAAGAGAAAGAAGATGAGTCGTTAATCGAAGAGCTTCTCCATCTGATGCATAAACATAGCGCGGACTATACGAATACCTTCATCGCATTGACGTTTGATAAACAGGAGAAAACAGGGCTGATGTGTTCACCTGAGTTTTCCCGCTGGAATGAGAAGTGGCAGGCGCGACTGGGCAGGCAGCAGGAATCGAAAACAGCCGCGCAACAGTTGATGAAAAATAGCAATCCTGCCGTCATTCCGCGAAACCATCGGGTCGAAGAAGCGCTGGCAGCGGCGGTTGAACGAGGTGACTACAGCGTTATGGAGCGGCTTCTTGAAGCCCTTTCAAACCCGTTCGCGCATTCTCCCGAACAGGCTGAATACGCAAAAACACCTGCGCCATCTGACATACCTTACCGAACCTATTGCGGAACGTGACCGAATAAGAAAAATGTTCAAGTCCCTGGCAACACGCCAGGGACTTGTCTTTAAAAATACTCCATCAACCCGGGGTTTTAATAGACCCTGGAAACATACGCACATTAAGGATGATAGAAAGCGCCTTTCAAATACGCCATTTCGAGATATAATGTATTTTGTTGTTATAAGTAGAAAAAGAAAAACGAAACATCACTGCCAATGTTAACGGAAAAAAATATGCTATCTCGTATTACCCCGTTTCTAAAACGTTGACAATTAAAACACCGGGACACTGCTATTATGAAATTTCAGGCAATAATATGGATGGAGTGATTGTCACAACGTTTCCTTGATCGATCAAAAATAGTATCGTACGAAAACGATAAGAGCATATTAAGGCCGCCCCGTACAATGGATCGGGGCGACTTAAGGTGAGTTTGTGAATGGTATGAAACGATATGGCTGATGTTAAGCTAAGGCTCCCGGACTGGCCCGTCTTATTTTACCCAGATCGCCGCGTAGCGGTCTTTGCCTCCATTTGTATGGGCGCTAACATCAACGAGCCGGTAGCCTTTCTTAACGAGGTCATTGAATGTGCGCTGATACTTCTCCGCCGTCATTCCGTGCCGCGCTTGCCAGGCTGGACCCTTTTCTTTCACCCAGATGGCCGCGTAGCGATCTTTGCCGCCAATGGCATAGCCGCTTACATCGACCAGCCGGTAACTTTTCTTGACCAGGTCATTGAATGTGCGCTGATACTGCTCCGCCGTCATTCCGTGCCGCGCTTGCCAGGCCGGACCCTTTTCTTTCACCCAGATCGCCGCATAACGGTCTTTGCCGCCAATGGCATAGCCGCTCACATCGGCCAGCCGATAGCCTTTCTTGACCAGGTCATTGAACGTGCGCTGATACTGCTCCGCCGTCATTCCGTGCCGCGCTTGCCAGGCTGGACCCTTTTCTTTCACCCAGATCGCCGCATAGCGGTCTTTGCCGCCAATGGCATAGCCGCTCACATCGACCAGCCGGTAGCCTTTCTTGACCAGGTCATTGAACGTACGCTGATACTGCTCCGCCGTCATTCCATGCCGGGCTTGCCATGCCGGACCCTTTTCTTTCACCCAGATCGCCGCATAGCGGTCTCTGCCGCTGCCATCTGTATGAACACTTATGTGAGTAAGCCGGTAACCTTTTTTGACCAGGTCATTAAACGTGCGCTGGTACTGTTCCGCCGTCATTCCATGCCGCGCTTGCCAGGCTGGATGGTCTGCCGCAAACGCCCGTGTAGACAAATCCGAACCAACTATGGCTAAAAAAGCCAGGAAAACGATTAAAGACAATGAAACAACTTTTTGCAACGCTTTTATACGCCTCAATCCCTTCCAAAATTTTTAAATACCACTTCATCCTATACATCCTTTAATTCCCCTACAAGGGCATATTCTCCTAATTTCTATTCATTGCGTGGTGTATTTTTTTATATCTTTTTACAGCAAACCTCTTTAATTGAATTCTTTTTATTATAGTAGCAAAATAATAAAGACAGAAAATTTATAGGGATAAAAGGATTTCTGCCATTTATTTTTGAACCATCAAATTAGCAATCGATGATTTAATGGAGTGATGAACAATGGGAACAATACAAGCTTTTTTGAAAGACCGTGCAGACAGCACCCCTCTACTGGAAGGATTGGTCGGAGGAAAAGAGCGATTGACGTTTAAAGAATACAATGAACGGGTCAACCAGCTGGCCCATTATTTATTGGAGAAAGGTGTTCAAAAAGGGGATCGGGTGGCCATCCTTTGCAAAAACAACTGCCCCTTCCCACTCATTATGATGGCCGCCATCAAAATCGGCGCAATTGCTGCCCCATTAAACCGGCAAATGACGGCATATGAAATGGAAGGCGTCATTGAAACGTGCCAGCCTAAAGTTTTATTTTATGATGAAGAATATAAGGAATCCTTGTCTCTGGTTGAAGAAAAACAAATGATTCCTTCTATTATTTTGTCCGGGTCTGGGATGGACATTGTCCCGTCATTTAGATGTTTGCTAGAAAATCAGCCTGAAACCGAGCCTGATTGTACGGTCCATAGCGAGGATCCGGCCCTTCTTTTATTTACTTCGGGAACGACTGGCAATTCTAAAGGTTGCGTTATCACGCACGGAAATCTTTACGCATGGTTTTCAGAAATCGGAAATTTGAGGAAAGTCGAACCTGGAATGCGCTTTCTCGGGGTTCATCCTTTTTACCATATGAGCTCCTGCTTGAACATTCTAAATAGCATTTATTACGGAATGACGATGGTTTGCCTCTCCAACGCCGATCCTAAAGCCATCTGGGAGATGATTGAAAATGAGAAGATCAACACGATGATGGGCTTCCCTTCCACTTATACGTACATGCTAGAGGAATTGAAACAGAGCGAAAGAAACGTCGAGTCCTTTAAAATGGCCCAGTCTGGCGGGACTAAAGTGCCGGAAAGCTTAATCATGGAATATGCGAAATATGGCATCGCATTGTCACAAGGCTACGGCAGCACAGAAGGATGGGCGGTCAGCGCATGGCGTCCAGACATGGGCTACGATAAAGCGAATTCGGTAGGCAAGCCCATCCAAAACGTCGACGTGAAAATAGTAGATCCGGATAGCCATGAAGAGCTTAAGACAGGGGAAGTCGGAGAAATTGTCGTAAAAAGCCCATACATGTTCAAAGGCTATTGGAGAGATCCGGAAGCCACGCGTGAAGTGCTCAAGGACGGATGGCTCTATATGGGGGATGCCGGGAAATTCGACGAAGACGGCTTTTTATACATTATGGACCGGTACAAAGATGTCATCGTCTATGGCGGGGACAATATCTATTCCGGCGAAGTGGAAAAAGTCATCCATGAGATCAGCGGCGTATTGGAGGTCGCGGTGGTCGGCATTCCTGATGAGTTCTGGGGCGAAATCCCCCGCGCGTACATTGTAAAAGAAAAGGGGAGTCCTCTTTCTGAAGAGGAGATTATCAACTACTGCAAAGAAAAGCTCGCTGAGTACAAAATACCTGAAATTCAATTTGTCGATTCGCTTCCTAAAAACAGCCTTGGAAAAATCGTAAAACGAAAATTGAAGGAAATGGCCTTATAAAAAATGGAGACAACAAGCGCCTGGATATTCCAGGCGTTTTTTTCCGCTTCCTTGGAAAAAGTGGAGCCGTAAGTTCGCTTTTCAAATCCATTCATCGGGGTTATCGATTATTTCGAGGTAGTTATTAATCAATTTGAAAAAGATAGTATTCAATTCAGGACACTTTTCATTCTTCCCCCCTCTCATTTGCTGTTTTTCAATCAATTTAAAGAGGATATCAATCATTTCGAGGCAGTTTTCAATCAAATTGAAAGAAATATCTTTCAACTCAGGACGCATTCATAATGACTCAAACACTTCGGTGAATGGAAAATAAATCACGGAAATCGGAAAATAAATTTGTTAAAACGGAAAATAAAAATTGCAAATCGGAAAATAAATCTCTCAGTTTGGAAAATAAATGAGGAGATCCCTGAAAGTAGCACTCATTTGTTCACTTGAAATAAACAAAATCTCTATATGTTTTCCTTACAAGGACAAGATTCAAAATATGAGCAAAAAATAGTGCGATTTGATTCATTTTTTTTAGCTTTAAAGATACTTTTTCCGTAAAAAAAGCAAAAAACACCGCTTAAGTTCGATTCAAGCGGTGCTAATCATTTATTAATGCGGTCCCCAATGAATTCCGACGCCGACGATAAGAAAAACGAGTCCGATGACAAACCAGATGAAAGCGAGCGGGGTCATGAAGCGAACCCATTTGACGTACGGGATACCGCTTGCCGCGAGCACGCCCATCAAAACGCCTGATGTCGGATTAATGCAGTTGACGACGCCTTCTCCGAGCATGACGGCTTCTACCGCCACTTGCCTTGTAATATGCATTAAGTCGGCCAATGGTGCGAGAATTGGAATGAAGATGACCGATTCTCCCGTTCCTGACGAAATGAGAAAATGGAGCGCCGCGCTGCTGATATACATGCCAATGGCGCCGAAGACAGGGCTTTGACCTTGTAGAAGATGTGCCAGAGTATTCACGATGGTATCAAGGAGTTTCCCTTGTTCAAGTATGACGGAAACGCAGCGGGCCATTCCGACGATCAATGCGCCATAAACGAGCTGCTGGCAGCCAGCTAAAAATGTGGAAGCGATATCATTCGCCCTGAGCCCGCCAATGATCCCTGCAGCAAGCGCAATGAAAATGAACATGCCTGTCATTTCCGCATCCGACCACTTTAGCCAAAATGCCCCCGCCAAAAAGCCAACGAGCGATAATGCGGTTACTGCTAAAATGAGCTTATGGCGGACGGTCCAGGAAACACTTTCTTCAGATGCATCTTCATCCAGTAAAAGCGCTTTGCTCGGAAACCAGTCATTGCCGAGAACGCTACCTTTATCCGTCCTCTTTAAGCGTTTGATGTACCAGTAAATATACAAAATGGTGGCTAATAAGAAACAGACATAAATGGCAACCCGCAGGCCTATTCCTGAAAACATCGGGAGCTCCGCGATTTTTTGTGAAATCCCGAGCGGCGACGGCGAAAGAATCGTCGCATTAAAGCCGGCATAAGCGCCGAGATAAATGATGGCCGCACCTACAACCGCGTCCCACTTTAGCGTGCGGGCAACAATGAGCCCGATTGGAATAAACCCGATAACCGAGTTAACGATGATTCCTGTCGTTCCAAGAACAGAAAACAAGGCGGCAACGATACAAACGAAAAGAAGCTGACGGTGGCGGAACTTGTTGATGACATGATAAATTAATCCATTGATGGCCCCTGTTTTTTCAAGGATAGCGATGGCACCGCCCGTAAAAAGAATCAAAAAGATGATCGGCGCGGCAGCCGCCATTCCTTGTTCAATCGCGGTAAAAAATGAAACAAATCCTACTGGGGACTGGGCAACCGAATGATAGCTTCCCGGGATTGTTGTCGTAATTAACCCTTTCGTCACTCTTTTAAATTCCCCGGCAGGTACAAAATATGTAGCAATGGCGCAAAGAAGAGCCACAAAAAAAAGCAAAACATACGCATCCGGCATTTTAAATTTTGATTTCTGCTCTAGCGGCTTTTTCGTTTCAGCTTGAAGACTCATGAGATCCTTCCTTCCAACGTAAATTTTCAACATACCGTTTTGCTGTAATTTTCTGAACTCTTGTCATGCAACAGTTGAATCACTAGTGCCCCTTCAGCTAAGAAAGTTCTTATTTTCAAGAATCCATTTTCGCCTGTAAAAAAAATAAAAGCAAAAAACAGGAACAAACTTCTCTAGCTGGTAGTGTGGTGCTTATTTCATGGCATTTGGACAATAAACAGTTGATTTCCGACAATAAATCGATTCCATCGGACAATCAATGGCCTGTGTCGGACAATAAATTTAGTATTTTGTACACTTATTTGTCCAAAAGTAAGATGTTATTGTCTAAACCGGATGACTTATTGTCCAAATAAGAGCACTTA
>NZ_JBBHZM010000012.1:0-98014 GCF_049843615.1 Fictibacillus sp. Mic-4
GATGGAATTTATTTATTGTCGGAAATCAACTGTTTATTGTCCAAATGCCATGAAAATAGCACTAAACTAGAGAGTTTGATCTTGTTTTTTGCTTCCATCTTCTTATCTTTTTTACAAGTGAAAATTTATACTTGAAAATAAGAACTTTCTTAGCTGAAGGGGCACTAGTAACGTTGATTTCGCTTTATATGTATGCGTGTTCCCTCTTGAATCTTTAAAAAAACGCCATCCATGTTTGTATCCCTTCATAGAGGGTCATAAAATAAGCTAATATTTACAATTTTGGAAAGGAAGGCGATGATAAGAAGAGGGAAAATTCCCTCTCTATTTAATGTTTTGAAAGGTGATGGAAATACGAAAACGGAAGGGCTTTTATAAGAAAAGAGGGTGTACATATGAACATAATGTCTTTTCACCGCACGATTAAGATCCGATTGTTTGAATCGTTTTTAGGTTCTATGATCGGCAGCATGATTTTTCCCTTTATGGCGATCTATTTATCTCATTATTTCGGGGCAAAAAATGCGGGGTTATTACTATTAATTAATGTTGGAGTTGGGATTGCAATCAACTTTTTCGGAGGCTATTTTTCCGACCAGTTTGGAAGAAAAAGAATCATTGTTTTTGCAGAATCTCTTCGATTTCTCGCTTTTTTTACAATGATGATATCCAATTCCCCGTGGTTTCACTCGCCACTTTTGACGTTTTTTATGATGACGGCCAACAGTGTATGTTGGGGACTTTCCGGACCTGCGAGCCAGGCGATGTTAATGGATGTGAGCAAACCAGAAGAAAGGAAAACGATGTACTCCATTATGTATTGGGCGAACAATCTATCTATCGCACTTGGAGGTGTGGCTGGAGGTTTGTTATTTAAACATTATCTGTTTGAGCTTCTTGTCGCCCTGACGTGTGCTTCACTGTTAACGTGGGTGCTTATCACTTTTTTTATAGATGAAAGCTATAAGCCGGCGCCGGCAAGTCGCGTGACACTTGGAGGACAGGCGAAAAAAATGGCTTCCATGTACACTAGCGTTTTTCGCGATCGGGTGTTCATTTTGTTCGTTCTTGCAGGTCTTCTCGTTCTTTCAATGGAGTTCCAGCTTTCGAACTACATCAGCATTCGCCTGGCAAAGGAAATGAATGTGCAGCATGTGTTTGGCTTAAGTTTCGGGGGAGTTGAGATGACGGGATTTCTTCGCACCGAAAACACGGTGCTTGTCGTTACGCTTGCTCTTTTTGCGGCGAAAATGGCTGGCAAGTGGAGGGATCGGACCGTATTGCTTTCCAGCTGTATCGTCTTTGTCGCAGGTTATGCCGTCATTTCATATTCAAACAATATCTTGCTACTCGTTTTGGCGATGTTATTTGCGACAGTTGCTGAAGTGCTCAGGGTTCCCGTTCAGCAAAATTATATGGCGAGCTTGCCTCCGGACCATGCGCGAAGTTCTTATATGGCCATACAAGGGCTGAATTTTAACCTGGCAATGTTGATCTGCTCGATTACGGTTACGATAAGCGCATTTTTCCCGGGTTTTCTCGTCACGTGCATCATCACAGGAATCGGCCTCATCGGCATACTCATTTTCTTTGCCATTGCTCCGGAACTCGATAGCCGGACGAAGAAAGTTTCCCTCGAAATAGTGAAAGAAGCGAAATAAAATAGCACAACTTATGCACCCCTGTTCAAAAAATAGGGGTGTTTTTGTGCAAGTGATTTTCCGTTCATATTCAGTTCATAAAAACATGGTAAAATCACGATATGAAAAAAACACCATTAAAAATTTCGGGAGGACTCCGATGAAGGATGTAATTGATGATAAGAAAGTCAGAAACTGGCGAATGTTCTATCGGCTTATTAACGAAACGAACCCTTCGAAGCTTCTGTTAATCATTGCTCTTAGTATGAGTGTTCTAACGACGGGCGTTGGATTCGTCGTCCCGTTGTTCACAAAAAAATTAGTCGATGGCTTTTCGATGGCATCGCTAGATTATTGGCAAATCGGCATGCTCGTTATTGCGTTTGTTGCCCAGGCCATCGCCGCCGGTCTATCGATCTATTTATTAAACCGTGTCGGGCACCATGTTGTAGCCAAACTTCGTGACCGTCTATGGTGTAAATTGCTTCATCTCCCCATTTCTTATTATGACAATCATGAAACGGGAGAAACATTGAGCCGTGTAACGAATGATACGGCAGTTGTAAAGGAATTAATTACCGAACACCTTGCCAACTGTTTAACAGGCATCATTTCCATTATCGGCTCTATTACGATTCTTCTCCTTCTTGATTGGAAAATGACAGCAGTGATGCTCCTTGCCGTACCCGTGGCAATGGTGATCTTGATGTTGCTAGGAAGACGGATGTTTATCATTTCAAAAGGAATGCAAGATGAAACAGCCCGGTTTACTGCTGTGCTAAATCAAGTTTTGCCGGAAAACCGGTTAGTAAAGGCTTCAAATGCCGAGGATGTTGAATATAGAAGAGGAAAAAAGGGAATTACAACCTTATTCCAATTTGGCCTTAAGGAAGCGAAAATCCATGCGCTCATTACACCGCTCATTTCGCTTGTTTTAATGGCTGTCATCGTCACGGTTATCGGATATGGCGGGGTGCGTGTCTCTTCCGGGGCACTGACAGCCGGAGACATGGTGGCCTTCATTTTATACCTCATTCAGATCATTATGCCAATGACTCAATTGACCATGTTTTTTACGCAGTTGCAAAAAGCAATGGGAGCGACCGAGAGAATCCATTCCATTCTTGTTGAAAAAGAAGAACATTTATACGAAGGGAAGTCGCTCGATACAATCAATGAGCCGATTCATGTAAAGCATGTTGATTTTTCATATGGCGATGAAATTATTTTAAACGATTTGAATTTTACAATTGAGCCCGGGAAAGTGACGGCGATTGTCGGTCCAAGCGGAGGCGGGAAAACGACAACATTTTCGCTTTTAGAACGATACTACAAGCCAACAAAAGGCAGCATTACACTAGGGAGTACGCCAATTGATGAGTTTTCTCTTCATTCCTGGAGAAGCTACATCGGTTATGTTGCCCAGGAAAGTGCGCTGCTATCGGGAACCATTCGTGAAAATATTTGTTATGGAATTGAAAGGGAAGTTTCTGACGAAGAGCTTCATAAAGTGGCAAAAATGGCATACGCTGATCAATTTATTGAGGAATTGCCGGAGAAATTTGATACTGAAGTAGGCGAGCGGGGAATCAAGCTTTCCGGAGGGCAACGACAACGAATCGCCATCGCACGGGCATTGTTGCGCAATCCGCAAATATTAATGCTCGATGAAGCGACGTCAAGTCTCGACAGCAAATCGGAAATCTATGTCCAAAAGGCACTCGACAATTTAATGAAAGGGCGAACGACGCTCGTCATTGCCCATCGCCTTTCAACGGTCGTTGATGCAGACCAGATTTTATTCATGGAGAAAGGCCATATAACAGGAAGCGGAACGCATGAACAATTGTTCCAGACCCACGAAATGTACAGGGAGTTTGCCACCCGGCAATTGCACGTTCAAGAGGAAGCGAATGAAAGTAAAGGGAAGGAAGCTTTTGAATACCATTGAAATGGAGGCTAGTCATCATGGCAAAACTATTAGTGGTCGACGATGATGATCATATACGCGAGCTGGTCAACGTCTTTTTGCGGAATGAAGGCTTTGAAGTCATTGAAGCGGCAGACGGGGCCGAAGCGCTTCTTAAACTCGAGGCACAAAAAATCGATATGGTCATTATGGATATTATGATGCCGAATATGGACGGCTGGCAGTTATGCAAGGAAATCCGGACATATTATGGTGAATTGCCTATCCTCATGTTGACGGCAAAAGGGGAAACAACGCAAAAGGTGAAAGGGTTTCGGCTTGGAACCGATGATTATCTTGTTAAGCCCTTTGAGCCGGAAGAGTTAGTCATGAGGGTAAAATCCATCTTAAAACGTTATCGTATCTCATTGTCGCAAACCGTTCAAGTCGGCCGGGTCTATATGGATCGAAGCGATTATGAACTATCATGCGAAGGAGAGCCGATGACGTTGCCGCTGAAGGAATTTGAATTGCTGTTTAAGCTTGCGAGTTCTCCTGGTAAAACATTTTCACGCGAACAATTAATTGAAGAAATATGGGGGTATGATTATGAAGGGGATGAGCGTACTGTCGATGTCCATATTAAGCGTTTGCGGGAGAGGTTCCACGAAGAAAAATGCGGGTTTAAAATCCGGACAATCCGCGGTCTTGGCTATCGATTGGAGATAAGCCCGTGAAAAAACGGCAAGTGATGAAAAGATTTTTACTTGGCATATTGATCTTTATGTCCGCCAATGCGATCCTTACTTTTATCGCTTATTATGTAACCTCGAAATTTTACGGCCTGATCGGAAAACATCCGCACGGGGTTTGGGAGCAATTAATTACGGTGCTCGTTGTATTTTTGCTTTTTTCATGCGGGCTATTCTTTTTTTCTTTTATTGGAAGAAGAAGACAGTGGGGGGTATGGGACACAATCGTAGATGCTTTGCGGCGGATGGCAAAGGGAGATTTTAGCGTCAAACTGGACATTCAATCAAATGAGCAAGATCCGCTAGGGAAACTTGTTAAAGGAATTAACGAAATGGCAGAAGAGTTAGGAGAAATGGAGAAAATGCGCCAGGAATTTATCTCGAATGTTTCTCATGAAATACAATCGCCATTAACGTCCATTAACGGATTTGCCAGGGCATTAAAAAATGTTAACTTGACGGATGAAGAGCGCCTTCGTTATTTAACGATCATTGAAATGGAAAGCGGCCGATTATCGAAAATTAGCGACAATTTATTGAAGTTGACTTCGCTGGAATCAAACCACCATCCTTTTGAACCAGTCGAGTACCGGCTCGATAAACAGTTAAGGAGTGTTGTTTTGGCAAGTGAACCAGCGTGGCTTGAAAAAGAAATTGAAATGAATGTTGAGTTGGATAAGCTAACCGTTATTGCTGATCAAGACTTAATGAATCAAGTGTGGACGAATGTATTGCACAACAGCATCAAGTTTACACCGGCGGGCGGGGCAATAGGTGTCAAAGCGAAGATTCAAGGAGACCAGGCGGTTATTTCAATTACAGATACAGGAATAGGAATGACCGAAGAAGACCAAAAACATATTTTCGAGCGCTTTTATAAAGCGGATCCATCAAGGACATCTTCTAAAGGGGGAAGCGGGCTCGGGCTTTCCATCGTCAAAAAAATCGTGGAAATGCATCATGGGACCATTTCGGTTCAAAGTTCACCCGGCAAAGGGACTGTGTTTAGCATTACAATTCCGGCAGGCGTTAAAAAGGTTTAGTTTTCCAGATGCTGCTCATGCCCCCTTTTTTAAAATTTTTGCAGTAAGTCTGCATGAGATCCATCCGTAACGAGGTGATGAAATGTCCGGTTTTTTAAAATTAGGGATTCGTCCTGCATTTATCGACGCCCTTAAGGAAAATGGAATCATAGAACCTACACCCATTCAACAACGCGCGATCCCCGTTTTGTTAAACGGCAAAGATGCGATTGCGAAAGCGCAAACCGGAACGGGGAAAACGATTGCCTTTGTATTGCCATTATTAGAGACGATCCATCCAGAAAAAAACGAAATTCAGGCATTGATCATCACGCCTACAAGGGAACTGGCAATTCAACTTACAAGTGAAGTGAAAAAGATGATTGTGCATGCCGCGGACATTAAAGTACTCGCGGTCTATGGCGGGCAGGATGTAATCGCACAAATGAAAAAACTCGAAGGTACGGTACATATTGTTATAGGGACGCCGGGACGGCTGCTGGATCATGTTCGCCGCGGAACGATCCAACTTTCATCCGTCTCAAAGCTCGTTCTCGATGAAGCAGATCAGATGATGATGGCCGGCTTTTTAGGAGAAGTGGAAGAAATCATCAATTGTACTTCCCCTTCAAGACAGATGATGTTATTTTCGGCAACGATGCCTGAACCCATTCAATCGTTGGCGGCCCGGTTCATGCATGAGCCTGAGATGATTGAAGTTCGAAGCCCGCAATTAACTGTTGAAGACATTGAACAAATGTTGATAGAGACGACCGACCGCAAAAAACAAGCAACGCTTTGCAAACTTATTAATAATAGTCATCCTTCTATGGCGATCGTCTTTTGCCGGACGAAGCGAAGAGCCAGCAAGCTAAATGAATCATTGAAAGCGCAGGGGTATATAACGGAAGCGCTGCACGGCGATTTATCGCAGGCAAAACGGGAAGAGGTAATGGAGAATTTCCGAAAGGGCAAGATTCATTTATTGATTGCCACAGATGTAGCGGCAAGAGGATTAGATGTTGAAGGGGTCAGCCATGTGTTCAATTACGATATTCCACATGATGTGGAAAGCTATATTCATCGCATCGGCCGAACAGGCCGGGCCGGTCAAAAAGGGATTGCGGTCACACTTGTCACTCCGAAGGACGATATGTATTTGAAAAAGATCGAAAAGAGCGGTATTTCCATGGAAAAGATACGTTCAGCCAGTTCAAAACACAACAAAAAATAAGTTTATGAGAAAAACAGTCGGTCCCTCCCGACTGTTTTTTAGGAGTTGAGACGAAAAATATAGGTAGATGTTGTCCGGTAATACTATCAAACGTATAGTTTAAAATGTAATGAACACCGATCTTATAGACGGTTATATCCTGAATCAGGCAGGAATTAGCAGCCGTTTCTCGAATAGATAACATAGCACCCTTTCATTTCACATGGACGGGCATTACTAGATAATACTTGGTATTGCTGGGCGATAGTAATTTCGAACAGATCTAATATTAATCATTTCAAGGAGGAATTTCCTATGGCATTACAGTTTTTTGTAGGCAACGATAATGGTAACAGTGAACATGATATTTTTATTGATGGAAAACTCATTCAACAACCAAATGTGAATTGTTTAGTAGATCAACTTCCATGGAGCGAAGAGGTCACACCTGAAAGCATTGTGAAAAATCTTCAAGATAACCTCATTGTCACAATCGATTCTCCTTCCGCGCGTCCAGGTATGTACTATATTGGAAAGTTCGCGCTTGAAAGCGGGGAATTGCTTGAAAATATTCAAGTAGGCGTTGATTTCAAATACGATGTTGATTTGCCAGTCGTTAATACGCTTGGGCAAATTTCAGCCGTCGCTGTTCAAAAAGTTTTTGAGGAAGAAAAATCGATACCACAGAGCATTGAAGTAATGGTCGATATGGCGACAGCGCTGCCGATTACCCAGCATACAGATGAAACAGCGGCAAAGTTTGAAAGACGGTTTATGGCAGGACCGCACAATGTGACGGTGCACTTAGGAAAATTGCGAGTTGCGGTGAAGGTCATCTTCGATTTTGTCAAGGTTGTTCCAGAAGCGACCCCGGTGACGTTTTCGTTGCAAAAAGATGAAGAAGGCAACTGGAGAAAAGGGGACATCTTTGATGAGTTTGTAGAAAATTACAATATGCCAAAGCATTTCAGCGGTAATTATTTCAGAGATAAACGGATTTTACATACAGATATCGGCGATGGCTCAACGGAATACCCAATTACAGAAGGAAACAAGTTTCTCCGCCAATTCGTTCATGGCAGCAACCATGGAGCGGGTTATGCAATTGAAGAAGCTTTAGTTGAATTCAACCGATTAATTCATCTACCAGACAGTCCAAGACAATTCTTCAGCGATGTTATTAAAAACAAAAACCATAAATACCATTCAAGAGCAATGAAAACATTGAAAAGGCCGCTCGAGGGACAAGCTAAGCAAATCATCAATAATATTCGAAAACAATTGACGAAAGCAAGAAACGAAATTGATGTCATTTGCGTTTATGGCGGAGGAAGCATTCTTATGTACCCAACGCTTTACCCGATGCTAAAAGAATTATGTGACGAGCGTGAAATTAAGCTTTTATATATTCCTGCACAATATGCCGTCACGATGAATGCAAAAGGATTGGATGCCTTTGTTCGCGGGAAAATTTATGAAGCGATCAAGTCCAGAGCAAAACAAACCGTTTAATCCATGCCTTTTTTAAAATGGTAGGGATGAATAATAAAGGCAGGGGGTGAATGTTTTTATGAAAAAGCAAAAGAAACCAGGCGATAACATCAGTTTAAAAACGAAAAAAAACGAATCCCCTTTGATTATTGAATGGATTAATGGCCAAACCAATTTAATGGACTCTATTCGTTATCTCATTGAAAATGAGATCGCAGCCAATGGCGTTCGGAATTTGCAAAATTATATTCCGGCAGAACGGTCTTTCCCGATGGACGCTTCTTCTTTTCCTTTAGAGAAAGGCGAAATTGCTGCAACGAGGGAAGCTTATGGACAATCGAAAAAAGAAGCCGACATTGCGGATGATCCATCTGCTAAAGAAGTAGAAGAACCTCCAATGGAAGATGATATTGACGATGACGATATAGAATCATGGACGTAATTAGTTTAATAACACCGGGTAACACTAAGGATTACCCGGTGTTATTTTATTTTCGACTACCAATCTTCTAACTTTATTTCAGAAATGACATTAAATCCATGCTTTTTAAGCAAGGCAGTCGTTACCCCTATTCCGCTTATTTTCGTTCCGCTAAAATTCCCATCATAAATTTGCGAGCTGCCGCAGGAAGGACTATTTTCCTTAAGGATGACAGATTCCGCGTTTATACTTTTAGCGATCTTCAGCGTTTCTTCAGCTCCTTTGACATAAAGTTCAGTGACATCATTTCCGGACTGATCTACGACCCTGGCTGAACCTTTTAGCACATCATTCCCATCGCCGCCTCTTATTTCCGCAGGGTCTCTTGGGGTAGTAAAGCCGCCGAGCAGCTCAGGGCAAACTAACATCGCTTTCCCTTGTTCAACGAGTTTTTGCAAAGGCTCATCAAGGCTGTGGGTTCCATTATAGCGGCATTCTTTTCCGCCTAAACAAGCGCTGATTAAGATCATATCAATAGCCCCTTTCCTTGTTAGTGCCATTATCCCATAGCATAAGAGAAAAAGAAAAACTGGAATGAATGTACCTTTGCAGCGGCTATGCAGCGCTTACCTGAAGAATAAGTTTGGTTTTTTGTGTCTTTACACTTGTAAATAAATGTGTAAGGTTCTAATATGAAAAAGATAAATCCTCATTGATTTTGCATGCAATGGGAAGAATAGAAGTAAGATTAAGGATTAACGGGGGGCATTATGAATAGGGAGACAAGTATTTCAAAGCGAAAGTTAATCGCGATTAGCGGCTTTAGCTGGATGTTTGATGCAATGGATGTAGGAATATTGTCGTTTATCATTGCCGCGCTGCAAAAGGATTGGAACATTTCATTGAAACAAATGAGCTGGATCGGAAGCGTTAACTCCATCGGAATGGCCGTTGGCGCATTGTTATTTGGGATGTTGGCAGACCGGATGGGCCGTAAAGCCGTATTTATGTTCACATTAGTATTGTTTTCTGTGGGGAGCGGGTTGTCGGCGTTTGCTCCGACTTTAACCATATTTTTGATTTTACGTTTCTTGATCGGAATGGGGCTTGGCGGGGAACTTCCGGTTGCTTCTACGCTCGTTTCCGAAAGCGTACCTGTTAACGAACGGGGGAAAACCGTTGTTTTGCTTGAAAGTTTTTGGGCGGGCGGCTGGCTGTTGGCAGCACTCATTTCGTATTTCGTCATTCCGAAATTTGGCTGGCAGACCGCATTAATCATTACCGCATTGCCTGCTTTTTATGTGCTTTATTTGCGACGGAACTTACCGGATTCCCCACGCTTTCATGTCGATCAAGCACAAAAGTTATCCGTGATCGGGCGGCTGGGCAGCGTCTGGTCGAAACCATATGTCCGGCAAACGGTGATGCTCTGGGTGTTATGGTTTTGTGTCGTGTTTTCTTATTACGGCATGTTTTTATGGTTACCGAGCGTCATGGTAATGAAAGGGTTTAGCTTAATTAAAAGCTTCCAATATGTATTAATTATGACGATCGCGCAGCTGCCCGGTTATTTTACGGCGGCATGGCTCATTGAACGGGCGGGAAGGAAGTTTGTATTAATCACTTATTTAATTGGAACGACAGTAAGTGCATATTTCTTCGGAAGCGCTGACTCTCTAGTTGCATTAATGCTATCGGGCATTTTCCTATCTTTTTTCAACCTTGGGGCATGGGGTGCTCTTTATGCCTATACACCCGAGCAATACCCGACAGAAATTCGCGGTACAGGCGTCGGGATGGCAACTGCTTTTGGCCGGATCGGAGGCATTCTTGGACCATTATTAGTCGGATATTTAGTAAGCCAAAAAACATCGATCAACACTATCTTCGTGATTTTTTGCATTACGATTATTGTAGGCGTGTTAGCTGTATTGCTATTCGGAAAAGAGACAAAGCAAAAAGAAGTAGGATAACCGAAAAAGACTGGATTGAATCCAGTCTTTTTGAGATTGAAAGAAAACAGGTTTGAATGTAAGATGGAGTGATAGAGCCGCGGAAATGATTGATATCATTTCTGAATTGATTGATAACGCTCCGAAATTGAACGAAATCGCGCCTGAATTAATCGATAAACGCAAAAATGATTGATTGGCCCGCTGAATTGATTGATAACGCTCCGAAAATGAATGAAACCGTGCCTGAATTAATCGATAAATGTAAGATGGAGGGACTTGAGCCGCTGTTCTTTTACTGATTAAGCGATAAAATAAGCCAAAACAGACAGGCAAATCGAAGTTATCGTCATTGCGCAGAGCGGCTTCAAGGCTTTTGTGCGGAGATCGCGAAGGCTAACATTCAGCCCAAGTCCGACCATCGCCGCAGTTAAACACCATGTTGTCCCATCTGCAATGAAATTAAGGACGCCTAATGAAACCGGAATGGAATGTCCCAGTACATAGCTTCCTAAAATGCTCATGATGATAAACCCGATTAAAAACCATGGAAATTCAATTGTTGCATCCGATTGATGGGATCCTGATTGACGTTTCATCAAGTACATGAAAATAAAGCATAATGGAACGAGCAGAAAAACCCGGCCTAATTTAGCAAGCAATGCGATGGCCAAACCGTCCTGGCCTGCGGGTGCCGCAGCCAATGCGACATGGGCGATTTCGTGCAGGCTAATCCCCGACCAGATCCCGTAATCAACAGCGGACAAAGGCAGAAATGGTCTGACAATTGTATAACCTATGGCGAAAATCGTTCCCATTAATGCGATGATTCCTACCCCGATCGCTGTATCCTCATCTTTTGACTTCACAATTGGAGCAATCGCGGCAATGGCTGCTGCTCCGCAAACACCCGTTCCAACACCAAGAAGCAACGATATATGTTTATCCGCTTTAAAAAGTTTAGCTAAACCTATCGTTACAAGAATAGCAAAAGTAATGACACCCGCATCACGAACGATCAATCCTAATCCGTCATGCAAAACGGTATCAATATTCAGCTTTAATCCATATAAAATGATGGCTAAACGCAACAATTTTTTGGAAGAAAATTGGATTCCGGAACGAATCGCTTCTGGATACCCGAAAATTTGCCGATACACGACGGCAATGATAATGGCGCACGCTAATTGGCCAACATGATCAAATCCGGGTACTTTTGCAAGCAGAAAACCTAGTAATGCAATTAAAAATGTAAAGGCAACACCGCCGATCCATACTCCGTAAGTTGATGGCTTGTTGTCGGGTTTCGCAGGTTCCTTTTGAGAAGGAGATACTCTTGCGTTTGACATTGCCAAATGAATCACCCCAAATCATTTTCTGTAATTCAAGCATAAGCAATCTGTTGCTATAAGAAAAATAAATCATTATGATGATTACAATAAGTAAACTTATATAATAAGAGGGGTGAAAAGCATATGGATCAACAATTGCTCGTTTTTGTGACGGTTTCAGAGAAGGGGAACTTTTCGCGCGCGGCTGAGGAATTGCATATGACACAACCGGCTGTCAGCCAATATATCCAAACTCTTGAACGGACAATTGGAACGAAGCTTTTAGAACGGACGAATAAATACGTTCGTTTGAACAAAGCGGGTGAAATTGTTTATCACCATGCAAAAGAAATATTGGGACTTTATACGCGGATGCAATCTTTAGTCGACGATTTAACCAATCACGCAAGCGGAAATCTTTCTATAGGGGCAAGCTATACGTTTGGAGAATATGTTTTGCCTCATATCATCGCATATTTACGCGAGCATTATCCGTTAATCAACCCGGCGATATCCATCGGAAATACAAAGGAAATTGAAACATTAGTCGCTAACCATCAATTAGATGTAGGCATAGTTGAAGGGACGTTCAAACATGAAAAATTGGACATGGAACCTTTTTCAGAAGATTTAATGTTTGTTGTCGTTTCGCCTAACCATCACTTAGCCCGCAAAAGGGAAATTAACATGAGTGAATTAGAAAGTGAGACATGGATTGTTCGGGAAGAAGGATCGGGAACGAGGGAATCTACAGATGAAATGTTTCAGAAGTTTGGATTGTCGCCAAAAAAACGAATGGAATTCGGCAGTACGCAAATCATTAAGGAATCGGTAGAGGCCGGACTGGGGATTACATTGCTTTCACAATGGGCGATACGGAAAGAACTAACCATGCATTCGCTGACAACATTGAAAATAAAAGAACTGCCTTTAAAAAGGAAATTTTCAATTGTAACAAAAGGGGATCAATTTCAAACAAAGGCAACAGAAGTGTTTATCCGTTTGCTGAAAGAGAAGTTTTCTAACTTACGAAAGCTGGATAAATAAAAAAGTTCATTTCCTCGGAAATTGTCGAAATACGCATTAAAATCAATAAAGGAAAAAAGGACCTTGTAGCGAAAGATTTTGATATAACTTTAGATGCAAAGGAGATAAGACTGTGTCTGTAGCTAACCGGGATAAAATTTTGGAAGAAGTCAAAAGGATTGTTTTTTCCTGTTTACAAAATACTGAAGCGGTCGTTTATTTATTTGGTTCGTGGGCACGAAAACAAGAGAGGCCAACTTCAGACATAGATATTGCTGTTAGTTATACTTCCTGCCTTCCAGATGGGACGCTCACAAGGTTGCGGTTAGAACTTGAGGAATCTACGATACCTTATCGAGTTGAAATTGTTGACTTAACATATTCGGATGAACAATTTCGTAATAAAGTAAAGGAAGAGGGGATTAAATGGAACGTCTAAAGCAACGATTAAATTTGGCTGAAAAAGCACTTGGTGCCTTTGAAGAAGTGATGGAAATCTAATCACCTTCACCAATTGAAAGGGATGCCGCAATCCAGCGGTTTGAATTCACTTTTGAAGCGATATGGAGAGCTTCGAAACAATGGTTACTCGATGTGGAAGGGATTGACGTTGCCTCTCCAAAAGCAGTGATTCGTTCATGCCGGGAAGTGCAATTAATAAATGATGATGAGGCCATTGTTCTTCTTCAAATGGCAGATGACCTTAATTTGACAGTACATACGTACAACGAGGCTCTGGCAAAAGAAATATATAGTCGCTTAAAAAGTTATGAAGTTCTATTTAGAACGTGGTTGACAAGGGTTAATGAACGTCTATCGACATTATGAAGGAAACCGCTAACCGATGATTTCGGCTGGCGGTTTTCTTTATGTCTGGGGGTGATTAGAGGAAAGAATACATGGGGAACATAAAAAATAGATTAAAATCCATAAAAATTTTTAAAAAATGTCCTCTTCATGTAAACATTTTCGTCGGAATGTGATACATTAATATATATAGATCATTGATATAAAAATGTTTATCGTTATTATTGTGTATTTCTGAAATGTACATTTGTTTTCTTCAATCTGACGCCAAGAATTTGCGTATATAAGCAAAAAAAATCCTGATAGGAGGCGATTTTTTGTGTCAAGCCACACATTAGACAAGTTTTTGCATGAGAATTTAGAGGATTTAAAGAGCAAGGGCCTTTATAACGAAATTGATCCTTTAGAAAGCGCTAACGGGCCAATGATTAAAATCGGCGGCAAAGAGTTGATCAATTTATCCTCAAATAACTACCTTGGATTAGCAACGGATGAAAGATTAAAAGAGGCCGCAAAACAAGCCATTGAAACATATGGCGTAGGTGCGGGTGCTGTTAGGACAATCAATGGAACATTAAAGATCCATTTGGAGCTAGAAGAAAAGTTAGCGAAATTTAAGCATACAGAAGCGGCGATCGCCTATCAATCAGGATTTAACTGTAATATGGCGGCCATTTCAGCTGTGATGGATAAAAATGACGCGATTCTTTCGGATGAGCTTAACCATGCGTCTATTATTGACGGATGCCGGCTCTCAAAGGCGAAAATCATCCGCTTCAACCATTCCGATATGGACGATCTGCGCCAAAAAGCGAAAGAGGCTGTTGAATCCGGGTTATACAATAAAATCATGGTCATTACCGACGGCGTATTCTCCATGGACGGCGATATTGCGAAGTTGCCGGAAATCGTCAAAATCGCTGAAGAATTTGATTTAATTACGTATGTGGACGATGCACATGGATCGGGTGTTTTAGGAAACGGTGCCGGTACGGTTAAACATTTTGGGCTATCGGATAAAATCGATTTCCAGATCGGAACACTATCTAAAGCAATCGGTGTTGTTGGAGGATATGTTGCCGGGAAACAACAATTAATTGATTGGTTAAAAGTAAGAAGTCGCCCGTTCTTGTTTTCGACGTCTTTAACACCGGGCGATGTCGCGGCGTGCATCAAATCGCTTGAAATATTAATGGAGAGCACCGAGTTGCAAGAAAGACTATGGGAAAACGGAAGATATTTAAAGAAAGGCTTGAAAGAACTCGGGTTTAATATCGGAGAAAGTGAAACACCAATTACACCGTGCATTATCGGGGATGAAGTTCAAACCCAACAGTTCAGTAAACGGTTGAATGAAGAAGGCGTATATGCAAAAGCAATCGTATTCCCTACGGTTCCAAAAGGTACGGGAAGGGTTCGCAATATGCCGACTGCGGCGCATACGAAAGAAATGTTAGATCAGGCATTATCGATTTATGAAAAGATCGGAAAAGAAATGGGAATTATTTAGAGACGTTTGGAGGAGCCATTATGAAAAAAATCTTTGTCACCGGAGCGTTAGGCCAAATTGGCTCGGAACTTGTGATGAAATTGCGCGACATTTACGGGTATGACAATGTGATTGCATCAGATATTCGAAAGACAGACAGCGATGTGGTTCATTCAGGTCCATTTGAAATGGTAGACGTCACAGATTCGAAAGCCATTTTTGATATAGCGAAAAAATATGAAGTGGACACGATCATGCATTTAGCGGCATTGCTCTCGGCCACCGCTGAGAAAAAACCGCTTCTTGCCTGGAATTTAAATATGGGCGGCCTCATTAATGCGTTAGAAGTGGCACGGGAATTGAAATGCCAATTCTTTACGCCGAGCTCCATCGGGGCATTCGGTCCAACAACGCCTAAAAACAATACACCGCAAGACACCATTCAACGACCGACAACGATGTATGGTGTTAACAAAGTAGCAGGGGAATTACTGTGTGATTACTATTATGAAAAATTCGGCGTGGACACACGCGGGGTGCGCTTTCCTGGCTTGATCTCCTATGTGGCGCCTCCAGGCGGCGGAACGACGGATTATGCGGTTGAAATTTACTATGAAGCGATTAAAAATGGCAAATACACCTCTTATATTGCACCGGACACGTATATGGACATGATGTATATGCCGGATGCGTTAAAGGCCATTATTACGTTAATGGAGGCAGATTCTTCAAGATTGAAGCATCGAAATGCCTTTAACATCACAGCCATGAGCTTTGAACCTGAGGAACTTGCCGCGGCCATCCGCAAGCATATTCCAGACTTCACAATTGATTATGACGTTGATCCTGTAAGGCAGGCAATTGCCGAAAGCTGGCCGAATTTTATCGACGCCACAGCGGCAAAAGAAGAGTGGGGCTTTGAAGCTGATTATGATTTAGTGAAAATGACGAAAGATATGCTTGAAAAGTTAAGCCAAAAACTACTTTCTAAAGAAATTCAATAATGTAAAAGAAGACAACTCACGCACTTTGAGTTGTCTTCTTTTTTTCATCCAACAACCACTCTTTTGTTATGTGAAAAAGTTGATCTCTGCTTTCCCGGGATAGAAAAGTATGGTTGGCGCCGTAAATCGTTTTATGTTCGGATTGGCCCATTTTCCGCTTTTCGAATTGCTCTTTATAAAGAAAGCTATAATCGACAGGAATGACATCATCTTCATCTCCGTGAGCGATGAGTACATCCCCTTTAAATTGTTGCGCTTCTTGTAAAGGGTGAAAAGCTGATAAAGAATGGAAATAACCATAAGAAAATGGATAGCCTAAATAATCGACAGGTTGAAAGCGGGATTGCCCATATGCCCCCTTGCCTACAATTCGGACAATATCCGTAAAAGGAAAGGCGACCGCTGACCATAAAATCAGCCGTTGAATCCGAGAATCCCGGGCAGCTGTGAGCAACGCGACAGCTCCGCCCAGGCTATGGCCCAGCAGCGTGATTCGATCGCAGTCAACCGAATGAATGGTTTCTGCATAATTAAGCACATCCCCCGTTTGCCGGATCAGGCTATCCAGTCCGCCTTCTCCATAATCACCGCTGCTTTCTCCGCAGCCTCCATAATCGAAGCGAAGAACAAAAAAACCTTGTGAAGATAGCTCACGTGCAGCATGGACAAATAATCGGTGCTCTCCGATTCGATTTCCGACAAAGCCATGACAAATAATAACAAGCGGGCCACGGCCATTTATAAAATGTTGCTGATTCGAGGGATCATGCAACGTTGCAGCAAGTGTAAGCCCATTACTTTGAATCGCCAAATTCTTTTCCAAATCGGTCTCCCCTTCCTTATTGTTAAGTGAGATGGACGCCATCCCGGAATTTTTCTGTAAGTCTTTCAATCGCCTTGATTTCATAATCGTTTCTTGAGTCATACGCATCATCCAGACGGTCGGACAATTTTTGAATTAAATAGTCAGTCTCTTCTCGGCTCAAATGATAAGGCAAATAAGGGTACGGATTGCTTAACTTTTTGAAAAGAGAAAGAATCACTTTTTTGTCATGCTCCAACGTTGTTACGTTTTGTAAGGATGAAAGGTAATTGCAAAGAAAAGAACGCTCCCTTAATGTAATAAAACCCATTAAAATCACCCCTCATTTTTAATTTATACTAATCCTACCACTTTAATCGGAATTAGAAAAGAGAATTTTGAAATTTTATTAGCCCATTCACGTGAACGCCCATTTGGGCATATGCTGGTTTGTGAAGAATCTAGAAGGAAGTGAGACGATGGCGGGCAAAATCAAAAATTATTTTGCGGGCGGAAATACGGCCAGAGGATTTTATAATTTGTTTGATTCGAATTTGCAAGGGCTTGAGCGCCTGTTTATTTTAAAAGGCGGTCCAGGGACGGGGAAATCGACGTTAATGAAACATATCGGGGGCGAGTGGAGCGGAAAAGGCTTTGCGATTGAATATGTCCATTGCTCATCGGATAACGAGTCGATTGATGGCGTGATCATCCCGGCATTAAAGGTTGGAATTGTAGACGGCACTGCCCCTCATGTCATTGAACCGAAAGCACCGGGAGCCGTTGAGGAATATGTAAATTTAGGCGAAGCGTGGGATTCAGAAAAGTTAATGAAGCATAAAGATAAGATCCATAAGTGCTGTGGCGAAATAAGCAAGTCTTATGAAAATGCTTATGCCAGGTTTGCAGAAGCATTAAGCATTCATGATGAATGGGAAGAAATATATATTAACAACATCGATTTTTCAAAGCTGAATCAATTGACGGAAAAGCTGACCGACGCTTTATTTGGCAAACATAAGAAAAGTAAAGTGGCGGATAGACGCCATCGGTTTTTAGGAGCGGCAACGCCAAAAGGTGCGGTCGATTTCATCCCGAATTTAACAGAAGATGTTAAGAAAAGGTACTTTTTAAAAGGACGCCCGGGCTCGGGGAAATCAACGATGTTGAAAAAGCTGGCAGAGGAAGCCGAATCGAGAGGATTGGATGTGGAGATTTACCATTGCGGCTTTGACCCTCATAGTCTTGATATGGTAATCGTAAGGGAGCTCGGTTTTGCCATCTTTGACAGCACGGCTCCACATGAATATTTTCCGGATCGATCAACCGATGAGGTGATTGATTTGTATGAAGCAGCTATCGCTCCAGGAACAGATGAGAAATTTGCCGATCAGTTAAAAGAAATTTCAGGAAGGTATTCAGCCAAAATGAAAGAGGCCACCAGCTGGCTGCAAAACGCAAAAGCTCTGCACGATGAATTAGAGTCATTCTATATCAAAGCAATTAATTTTTCTAAAATTGATCAAATCAGAGATGAAATCAATGCCGAGATTGACAGAATGGCAGGAATCGCGTCAACATAAGAAACATTACAAAGGCAGGAGTTTTTTGCCTATAAATAAATGAAGTAGAGCATTCAGCTCTACTTCATTATATTTTTTGCGCCTCTTTTTCGTATTGACGGAAAGCCGCATGATTGGTTGGGCCGACGTATTCATTTAAGCGGAAAGAGTGGCGGATCGCTGCCGTAATGAATTGTTTAGCTGTTTGTATAGCTTCTTTTACCGGTTTTCCTTTTGCCAGCTCGGCCGTAATGGCTGCCGAATACGTACATCCTGCCCCGTGCGTATAGGTGGTATCGATTCGTTCAGATTCTAAAATATCGAATGTCTTTCCATCGTATAGCAAATCGATAGCACCTGCATGTTCTAACTTCGCGCCGCCTTTAATCAAGACGTATTTCGCCCCGAGCTCATGAATTTTGGCTGCTGCATCTTTCATATCGTCTACGGTTTTAATTGGCGCTTTTTTGCTGAGCTGGGCGGCTTCAAATAGATTTGGAGTGACAACGAGCGCCTTTGGCACAAGGACATCACGAAGGCAATCATTCGTTTCCGGATGAAGTGCTTCGTCTTGCCCTTTACATACCATTACTGGGTCGATAACGACGTTTTTCACTTCATGTTCTTCGATTTGTTTAGCGGCAACTTCAATGATATCGATTGCACCGAGCATTCCTGTTTTTAAGGCGTCAACGCCAACGGAAAAAATGGTTTCGAGCTGCGCTTCCAGCGTGCTTGCCGCAATCGGGAAGACATGATGGAACCAATTGTTTTTTGGGTCCATCGCAACAAGCGTTGTAATCGCTGTCATTCCATACACACCGCGTTCTTGGAACGTTTTTAAATCGGCTTGCAGACCGGCGCCTCCGCTTGAATCCGAACCTGCAATCGTTAATGCTTTTGGCATTGTCATAAAGCTTTTTTCCCCCTTTTAATTTAGTATTTCTCGTTTTGCGAGCATTTGCTATAAAAATTATATCATATTGTCACAGGAATAATCGTTGGCAAGAACTGTGACAGTCACCCTGCTAAAGAAGATCTTTGATTCGCCGAGAAAAGCTTTTCGATGCAGGCAGGCAGCAAATCGAGCAATGTTTCAAAGGCGTAGTCTACATTTAACCGTTCATGACGCTGATGGGCATCTCTGCCAACAGGGCCGAGATTGAGGACTGGAACGTTGAACTGTTCGAGATCATCAAGCGGCAATGAATAGCCGTTATTCCAGAGCGGCATGTTAGCGACTAGCGGATGCAATGTTTCTGCCGGATGCGCCAGGCCAACATAACTGAGATCGGAAATGCCGCCAAAGTAGTTTTGTTGTTTGAGTGTAACGCCGTGCTTCGCTATCGCATCATCCATCATTTCAGAGGATACCTGTTGAATGAGCGGATGGTTCCTTGAACAAACGGCAGGATAATACGGTGGAGCAAAGAAGAGAACGATCATCGGCGAAAGTTCCTTGCACAATATCGCAAGCTGATCAACCCGCTTAATCGTCGCATCCCGGTCATCTTTGCCGCTTTCATAACCTGAGATCGCATGAATCCGCTCCACTTCCTCTTTTCCATAGTTTTTAACAGCGTAATTTAACAATTCTTCATAGGTTAGCACATTAACGTTTAACTCCGGTGGTGTAAATGCATCCAGCTTAGCGAAACTCTCAGCATGAGCCGCATAAGATGACTTGATTTTTTCCGCAACAGAAAGAGCCGTTTGCCTGAGAGGTTCGACAATTTCCTCCATCGTTTTCTCGAATAAAAACAAGTTGAACAATGTCACCGCACGATGGGGAATTTGGACCGAGTAATCTTCCTTTAAATCGCGCTGGATGAGATTCGTTGGCGGAGGGGTAACATCGCCTTCTACTTTTTCGCAAAAATCGGTATTGAGTTCCAATTCGGCCGTTAGTAAAGACGCCATGAGATTGCCGTTTAATCCGGAAAACGGTTCGCCGACATGCGTTTCTTTTCCATAGCAAAGGAAGCCGGGAAGCACTTTCCCGATGGTCCCGGTATAAATATAATGGTTTTGATCACCGGGATACCGGGTGAACATCGGCTCGGAGTTTAATACCGTTATATACGTAAGATCGTTCTTTTTCGCAAAATCGTTTAGAAAAGGCACGGCGGCTCTCATGCCGATGGAATTGACTTCTTCATCCGGTACGGTTAAAAGCAGAAGGTTTCCATCAAATTTGCCGCTACACGCCTGTTCGATCATTGCCATATGCATGGCGAGCCCGCATTTCATATCCATCGTGCCACGGCCGAATAACCAGTTGCCTTCTTTTATTTCCCGCTGGACATCTGGAGGCAACTCTTCTTTGTTTTTATAAAACAGGTCGGTTAATTCCTTTGGCTTAAAAGCGAGTTCTTTCCACGCACCGTAATCTTCAACATCAACTACGTCAAAATGGCTGATAAGAATAATCGTATCTTTGACATCGGGCCGTTTTTTGACTAATGCCGCAACGAAATAACGGCCGTCACCGGTTGGCACTTTCTGGAGATGCTCTTCATGCTTTTGAAAATAAGGAAGCGCATGAAGCTCATTCACGACAAACCCGGGCAGGTCGATTTCCGCTTGAGAGCCGGTTATGCTAGGAATGCTAACAAGGTCACACAATAAGTCAATTAATTGTTCTTTTTTCGCCCACTTTTTTTCCATTGTGTTCACTCTCCTGTTTTTCTGTATTATGGAATCAGTTTCCGAATAATAGATAAAAAATTTTACGGCGTTTTGCCGACTTGTAGTGATATTTCTTCCGCTGCTTCGATGACTTTATCGATCAAGAACGATAAGCGCTCATCCGTAATGCTGTAGCTAAGAACGCCGATGCTTATAGCTCCCATCACTTTTTGGTCGAAACCGATAATAGGCGCGGCGATTGATGCGGTTCCTTCTGTTTTTTCACCATAGCTAACCGCATAACCTTTCTTTTGAACCTCCGATAGCTGCTCCGCTAATTCTTTCTTTTTTGTCTCGGAAATGAGGAGCTTGTCCATGATTCGTTTAGCGTCTATCGGGTTCATAAAGGCAAGCATCGTTTTATTTGCCGCCCCGATATTCATTGGGATCCGTTCTCCAAGGTTATCGGTCATCCGCACCTTTAGCGGACTGTCAACCCTTTCAATGATAATGGAATTTATCCCGCTCAACATGTTTAAATAGATGCTTTCTTGCACTTCCTGTGCCAGCTTCTCCATAACGGGCCTGGCTACGGACCTGAAGTCCATATTTTCAAGCAGCTTCAAACCGATCTCCATCCATGTTAGCCCAATTTTATATTGCTTCGTTTCGGGGACCTGGGCAACGAGGCCATAGTTTGTTAATGAACGAAGCAAGCGATGGACGGTGCTTAATGGAAGCTCGGCTTGTTCTGCGATTTCCGATATTGACCAATTGGGTTTATGATCGTCGGAAGTAAGAATGTGGATAATTTGCATTGCACGATCAATAGATTGAACCATTTGAAACCCCTTACAGTTTTCTGTCGTTTTGTCTAGTATTACTCATTTTATACCATGAATATGAGAATGATGGCAATAAGGCTAATGATTTTTCCGACAAAAATAAATTTTCGAACAAATTCTTGACAATCCGGTTTGGGATGTTTTAAATTAAAAATAAATTTTTCATTATTCCGAAAGCGTTTTCACTATATGGAAAGTTACAGGGGAGGAATTTTTATATGTTTAAACATGTTATCGTGCGACAACCGGGAAAAAGTTATGTGAATGGACTAACGACGTCGAATTTAGGAAAACCGGATTATGAAAAACTTCTTACACAGCATAAAGCTTATGTTGAGGCGCTAAAAAAATGCGGGGTTGAGGTCACCGAACTTGAAGCAGATGAGAACTATCCTGATTCTACATTTGTAGAGGATACGGCCGTTTTGACCGAGAAGTTTGCTGTCATTACGAATCCAGGAGCCGAAAGCCGCAACGGTGAAATCATTCACATGAAGGAAGTGATTAAAGACTTTTATCAAGCGATCGAATCCATCCATTCCCCGGGTACCTTAGATGGAGGAGATGTCCTTCAAGTGGAAAACCATTTTTACATCGGCCTGTCGGATCGAACAAATGAGGAAGGGGCCAACCAGCTAAAACAGATTTTAGAAAAATACGGATATGGTGCAACGATCGTGCCGCTAAAGGAATTTTTCCATTTGAAAACAGGTATCGCTTATTTAGGCAACAATGACCTTGTACTGGCCGGTGAGTTTGTGGATAGCGGACTTTTCCAATCGTTTAACCGCATTGTCGTAGAAAAAGAAGAGGAATACGCAGCAAACTGCATTCGTGTCAACGATTATGTCATTATTCCTAAAGGCTATGAAAATACGAAGAAAAAAATAGTGGATGCCGGTTATGATGTCATCGAATTAGAAATGTCCGAATTTCAAAAACAGGACGGAGGATTGAGCTGTCTTTCCTTACGATTTTAATACGCTGGAATAGGGGTGACATGATGAAGTACGGATGCCAATCGATGGTCGGGAAATTAGAAAGTGTTTTAATAAAACATCCGAAAGATGCCTTCATCAATCAGGACCATCTTCGTAAACATTGGGAAGAGTATCGCTATGTAAGTTGTCCCGATTATGATAAAGCATTAGAAGAATATGAGAAGTTTGAACGCCTTTTAAAAGAACATGTTCCAAATGTCCATTACCTTCCGCGATCAGATGAGGCCGGGCTCGATTCCATTTACGCCCATGATTCCGTTAAACTCACGAAACAGGGAGCGATTCTCTTAAAGCCCGGGAAATGGTTGCGCCAGGGAGAACCAGGGGCGACGGAGGCCTATTTTTCGAAAATCGGGGTCCCTATTCTTGGAGCGATAACCGGTGAAGGAAGAGTGGAAGGCGGAGATGTCGTCTGGCTTGATGAACGAACACTCGCTGTCGGGCGCGGGTATCGTACAAATGATGAAGGAATCCGTCAATTACGGGAGATAACAAAAGAATTAGTTGATGAGTTTATTGTCGTTCAGCTTCCGCACGGAAACGGACCTGACGAATGTTTGCATTTAATGTCGATCATTAGCCTGGTTGATCGTGATTTAGCTGTCGTCTATTCTGAATTGATGCCCGTTTCATTCAGAGAGCTATTAATGGAAAGAGGAATCAAGCTGATTGAAGTGCCGAAGAACGAATACGATACGTTAGGGTCCAATGTGCTTGCCCTTGCGCCAAGAAAGTGCTTAATGTTAACGGGCAATCGTGAAACGAAAAGCATGCTTGAAGCCGAGGGAGCAGAAGTATTCGAATATGAAGGAGAAGAAATTTCTTTGAAAGGGACAGGCGGCCCCACTTGTTTGACAAGCCCGCTATACCGCTTATAACAGACGGTTCACCTTTAGGCCGAATCTATTTTCCTGAAGGTGGATCCGTATAAATTATTTTATCTGAAGATTCCATCTATTTTTCTATCCTTTTAAAGAGAGGGTTTTGTAATGGAACAGGAGAAGAATACCCAACTAAAACGGTCAATGAAAAGCAGGCATTTATTCATGTTGTCCCTCGGTGGGGTCATCGGAACAGGCTTATTTCTGAATGCCGGGCTTACCATTAATCAAGCTGGACCGGGCGGAGCGATTGTCGCGTTTTTAGCCGGCGGACTTCTTTTATACTTAGTCATGGTTTGTCTTGGTGAGTTATCGGTCTTCATGCCAGTCACCGGCTCTTTTCAGGAATATGCGACGAGATTCATCGGACCTGGCACTGGATTCATGCTCGGCTGGATGTATTGGATGTGTTCCGCCGTCACAGCCGGTGCAGAGTTTACGGCGGCTGGTGTGCTGATGAAACGGTGGTTTCCCCATACGCCTGTATGGATATGGTGCCTATTTTTTATCGTGTTGCTATTTTCGATCAATGCCTTGACGACGAAAGCGTTTGCCGAAGCGGAATATTGGTTTTCAGGGCTTAAAGTTCTTGCTGTTATTTTATTCATCATTATTGGTGGGGCCGCCGTTTTTGGCTTGATTCACATGGATGGGAAACCTGCTCCGTTTTTCTCTAATTTTACGAGCGGCGGAGGATTGTTTCCTAAAGGGTTTTCGATCGTATTTGTAACGATGATGAGCGTCGTATTTTCCTATCAAGGATCGGAGATTATCGGCATTGCCGCAGGCGAAAGCGATGATCCGGTGAAAAATATTCCGAAAGCGATTCGCAATGTCGTCTTTCGCATCCTCATTTTTTATGTCGCATCGGTTGTGATTCTTTCGGCCTTATTTCCGGCAATAGACCTTGGCTTACTGAAAAGCCCGTTTGTGACGGTTTTTGACTCGGTAGGCATTCCATATGCGGCAGATATAATGAATGTTGTTATTTTAACAGCTGTACTTTCTGTAGGGAACTCCTGTCTTTATGCATCGACCCGGCTGCTCTGGGCACTGTCGAATAATCAAATGGCACACCCCGCTTTTGGTAAACTGACGAAACGCGGGATTCCACTGAATGCATTGTTCGTTTCTCTTGGGTTTTCGCTTCTTTCGCTACTGACAAGTGTCATTGCGGCAGATACGGTCTTTGTCTTTTTAATGTCCGTCTCAGGGATTGCGATTACAATCACCTGGATGGGAATCGCCCTGTCGCAGTTCAATTTCCGCAGGCAGTATATAAAAGAAGGCGGGAAACTGGAAAACCTGCAATATCGGACGCCATTGTATCCATTTGTCCCGATCCTTTGCTTGATCATGTGCGCCGTCGTTTTGATCTACCCGCTTTTTGACCCGACGCAGCGCTCAGCCGTACTTTACGGGCTTGGCTTTATGCTTTTGTGTTATCTTTATTACTATATCCGGTATGGTAGGGTAAATAAAAAAACCTCGACCCTTCCGGATGTAAATAGCAGCCTTGATGTAAAGGCAGGAGAACAATAGACTTCTAAGCAAAACAACCTTTTCAGTGAGTGAAAAGGTTGTTTTTGCTGTTGGAGTACTAAATATTTTTACTAGAATTGTAAGGGGATTTTTATCATGTTAAAATAATCTGGGTACATTTGGGATTTCAAAGCATATTTTCCCTAATTCATTTTATTTTTGAATTTCCATAGGAGGAAATCTCTTTGAAAAGCTTATTTAATACGGTCTACATCACATGGTTACAATTTAAACGGCAGCCTTTGTTCTGGATACTTCTTATTGGTTTTTTATCTTATGAATATCTTGCACTTACAGATATTCCATCACCTGGCGAAGTATTAACAGCTACCAGTTTTTTAGTGCAAGGAGGAATTCTTGCGTTTTTATTATTTGGCATTTTTGTTGTCCAGATTGAAGATACACATCAACTAGAAGATTTATTTCTTACTATTAAAGATGCGTCTCTAGTAAAATTGCTGGCAAAACTTCTATATGGGATTTTATTAGCTCTTTTTATTAGTTTTCTATTTTATCTTTTTTATGTGATTTACTATCTTTGTCGCGGGTACCCTTTCACTCATTTATTTTTCAGTGCGTTTTTATATTGTTTATTATACTTTGGGTTAACTTTTTTAATCAGCTACTTTATTGGGATGCTATTAGCAATGTTCATTAAAGGGAAAATGGTTTTTCCTGTATCGCTTGTTGTATGGGCATTGATTGGACCTGTCAATTATATTTTTTTAGGAGATCATTTGCAGCGGGTTTCTAAGTGGTTAAATTTAGGGGAACCAAACCCTACGGGATTATATGATCGATTATATGGATTCTCGATTGATTGGTTTTATTGGCTTAAACATTTTGAATGGCTTGTTGTGATCAGTATTATTTTTGTTTTTTACTTGAATTACAGGCATCATCTTCTAAACAAAAAAACAACCTTGAGCTGTATTTTTGTATTAATGCTTTCATTTGGTTTGATTTCCTATGGGTTAAGTTTGAAATGGCAATTATATGCCTCCGGGATCAATGCAGATCGTCCACGGGAAGAGGCTGAAGCTCTCTATTATAGCAAGAAGCAGCCAGTTCTTGATCAAAAAAAGATACAAGTTACTACTTATAAAATTGACCTTAAGATCAAGAGATCATTAAGTGCCAGAGTGGAAATGGATGTTCAAAATAAAACTGGCAAAACAATTAAAATCCTCCCATTATCTTTATATCACGGTCTAAAAATAAAACGGGTTGAAGCCAATGGGAAAGCCGTAAAGTTTAGGCAACAAAATGATGCGGTTACCGTTTCTTTGAAAAAAGATTGGAAAAAAGGACAACCCCTTCAATTAATCTTTCAATACGAGGGAAACAGCTCTCCTTTGTTTTATGCTAATCAACGAGCTGTTTATTTGCCTTATTATTTTAACTGGCTGCCTTCTGTAAATGTAAAACCTGCTTTTCAAATGGATCGATATGGACGACTAGTTAGAAATAACCATCAAACCGATAATTTAACCCGTTATGTTTTGTCATATGAAGGGAGAAAACCACTTTATACAAATCTCACTAAAAGAAACAATGGGAAATGGGAAGGAAAATCATTTACCGGTTTAACGCTCCTCTCAGGGGAACTACAATCGAAACGCGTTGGAAGTACAGAATTGATTTTTCCAGGTGATACAAAAGGACTAAATTATAATGAATTCAAATCCGCAACCGAAAATGTTATGAAAGCAACCGCAAATGATTTGAACATTAAAAATGTGGACTATCCAGACAAAATCATGATGATACCGATTCTTTCTATTGCGGACAGCTCAATGGAAGAAGTCATGTGGTATTCTCCTGATACGCTTATTCTTGGGAATCCATCAAATTCCTGGTTAATTGATATTCCAGCCTACTATACGTACTGGATCGTTCCTGCTTTAACATGGAAATATGAAAATATTAAAGTTGAGGATAGAGATTATTTACATGCCTTTGATTTAATGTATTCCTATATTTACAATAAGAAAAATCATATTAAAGATGATGGAGACTTCATACAGTGGTTCAATAAAGTTCCTGGTAATGGATCAAAACAAGTGGTGCTTCATCAATTGTCTGAGTGGCTAAAAAGCAATAAAGGTATAAAAGAAAAAACTCAATTTTGCAAGCAGTGGTACTACTTATTACACTCAGGAAACGACTCATGGGATCAGTTAGAAAAGCTATTAAATACATACAGGAAAGGTGGAAAACAGTGACGGCTTTAGTAATAGATGATGTTGTAAAGAAGTTTGGAGGAAAATTAGTATTAGACCGTATTTCCCTTCAAATTAAAGGGACGTTTGGACTTCTTGGGCCTAATGGTGCGGGGAAAACTACTCTTATGCGGATGATTTCGACACTCGAGAGTCCTGATCAAGGGAAGATTCAATATGGTGATCTAACCTGGGAAAGGGTTCACGACGTTAAGAAACAATTAGGTTATCTCCCCCAGCATTTTTCTATCTATAAATCACTTAATGTAGAAGAAGTCATGAATCATTTTGCTGTTTTAAAAGGGGTTACAGAAAAGGAGAAGAGAAAGGAAGTAATTAATCGAATATTAGAATCTGTAAATTTAACAGATCAGAAATATAAAAAAGTAAAAAACCTTTCTGGAGGTATGCTTCGTAGATTGGGGATCGCTCAGGCTTTAATCGGGGATCCCAAAATCATCATTGTTGACGAGCCGACAGCGGGCCTGGATATAGAGGAACGTGTTCGCTTTTGCAGACTGTTAAGGAGTTTAGCTGAAGGCCGAATTATAATAATATCGACACACATTGTTGAAGATTTGGAATCTACTTGTGACAATATTGCGATTATTAAAAAAGGGAAAGTCTTACAAACGGGAACAAGAAAAGAACTGGCGGAAATCACAGAAGGGAAAGTTTGGGAAATAGAAATACCTTTTGATACTCCTGTGCCAATCGTAGAAGAGAATATTATTTCAACAAAACAACTAAGCAATCGCTACTTAATTCGATTTTTCTCGGAAAGCCGCTTACCTGATGCACGGGAAGTCCAAACGACCCTTGAAGACACATATCTTTATGTGACGAGGAAAAACCTTTCATATGTTTAAAAAGATTGATTTTTCTTTTGAAATTAAAGCGATCGGTTATGCATTTTACTTTTCGTTTTTGCCCTTCCTTTTCTTTGTTTTCCAGTTTTTATTTGGGGAAAAGGAACTTTCTTTTATTCTTTTAAAGCAAATGGAGTTTCTTATTGTTCCTTTTTCCGCGTGGTGGATCATTTTCCTTTACCATGATTATTTTGAAGAAGGGGGATCTGACCTCCTTTATAGTTATCCTCTTAAAGCGGAAGAACATGGGCTCTTGAGAATAGGTGTTTTTTCCGCATTATATGAAATATTGATCGCAATTTGCTGTATGTTCCTTATCGTTCGCTTCCCGGATGCTAATTTTTTTGTTTTATTTATCCAATATGCGGCAGAGTCCTTGCTGTATACATCAATTGGATTTGTCATTATCCTTTTGACGAAAAAAGTAATGGTTCCCATTTTGATGATTGTAGCCTATGTATCGACAGAATTTTTGACTGAAGGGAGTATAACCCCCGTTTTCCATATTATGTCATTCAATACAGAACCGTTGTCCTTGGATCAAATTATCTTTTCCGTCCTTTTAAATGGTTGCATATCCGTTATTTTATTTGTATTTGGACATCTTTATTTGCGGAAGAAAACGGATCTACGTTTGTTTTAGAACCGCAAATATGATATAAAGCAATTTATCGGAAAGAGAGCGAAACGAGATTCGCTCTCTTTTTTGTCTTTACAAAATGAGAAAATTATGGAATTATATAAATAACTAATTAAATGAATATCTAATTAGAAGGAGGCAGTTATGCAGCTTGATCGGTTAGTTCAGTTTCATAAAGCGTTGGGGGACGTGACGCGGATTCGGATATTGGCATTGTTGAAAAACGGTCCCTTGCACGGCCAGGCGCTTGCCGGAAAACTAGGGGTAAAGCCGCCGACCATCACGCATCACATTTCTAAGCTAAGGGATGCCGGTTTAATTTATGAACGAAGAGATAAAAACACGATTTACTTTTACTTGGATGAAAAAAAGCTGAAGCAAAATGCAGAGGCCATTTTAAAGATCGGGGTGGAGGCCGTTATGCCAGTGAACAAAAAAGAAAACGGGAAATATAGTGTGCTTAACAACTTCTTTGCCGCGGACGGTACATTGAAGCAAATCCCTTCCCAGCGAAAAAAACGGCTCATTGTGCTTGAGCATATCGTGAAAGGATTGATTCCGGGAAAACAATATGCGGAAAAAGAAATCAATGAATACATTAAACGTTTCCATGAAGACTACGCTGCCATTAGAAGAGAATTTATCGCCAACCATTACATGTTCAGGGAAAATGGAATTTACGAGCTTAACCCGCCGGAGTTGTGGGGGAAATAAAGGCAGTGATAGATGAGTACTGCGATTTTTTCTCAAATCTAATTAGATAATTGTCACCAAATAAATGAAGAATAGTTTTTGTAATGAATTCCGATTATTTATAATTATCCTATAAATTGTTTCGCCTCGCAATAATTGTTGTTGTACTCTTTTCCTTTTACCTTTCTTTGGTAATCCACCAGCAAAAGTCTGGTTTCGAACATGATATAATAGAACTAAGGTACGGTGTTTTCCGTTGCCACATAAGTAAAAGAGGGTGGCATAGTTTTGTTTTTGCATAAACGAGAGGTTTTGTTCAGGCAAGGGGAACAAGGACCGCTTTATTTGTTGAAAAGCGGGTTATTAAAAGTTGAGAAAGTACATGAAGATGGCTCGAAGTCATTGCTGAATTTAATCGTCCCGGGGGAAATCATTCCCCATCATTCACTTATTAGCCCGAAAGAATACAACGGTACGGCCGTAGCGCTAATGACATCAGAAGTTGAAATGATTCAGGATGCAGAATGGTATAGCGAATTGGCGGCCAATCCTGAAAAATACAGGGATGTTGCGCTAATTTTGCAAACGAAATTGCGAATGATGCAACAGCGGATTGATCAGCTCACAACCGTTGCACCGATAGACAAAGTTCAGCAATTGCAAAAATGGTTTGAACATTATTTCCCGGGCGTAAAAATTAACGAAGTATTAACCCAGGAAGAGATCGGTCAATTTATCGGGTTAAGAAGAGAGACGGTTAACCGGGTATTACGCCAACTATAGAAGACACTTAGTAAAAAGGATCTACAAAAAGTAGGTCTTTTTTACTATTTTGTTAAATTTCCAGAAGATTTAGAAGGGATTTTGTGAAGATGTATCTAATTATAAGTAATGTGAAAATTCCTAAGAGTTAATTAAATCTGTTATTTTGCTCGGGTGGAAACTGAATAATGGCGTTCAAGATTTTTGTATAGATCGCATTAGGGGGGGTTGGATTGATTTCATTTCAACAAGTCAATAAACATTACGGTGACTTCCACGTCTTAAAAAATATTAATCTAGAGGTGCAACAGGGGGAAGTCGTTGTTATTGTCGGTCCTTCGGGTTCCGGGAAAAGCACTTTGCTTCGCTGCATTAACCGCCTGGAGACGATATCCGATGGCAAGCTTGTTGTTAACGGAATAACCGTTAATGAGAAAAAAACAAACATTAACGAGCTTCGTAAAAACATCGGCATGGTCTTCCAGCATTTTAATCTTTACCCGCATAAAACGGTTTTGCAAAACATTACGCTTGCTCCGATTAAAGTGTTAGGCGTGGAAAAAAGCGATGCGGAGAAAACAGCGATGTATTATTTGGAAAAAGTAGGAATACCGGATAAGGCATATTCCTTTCCTTCCCAGCTTTCGGGCGGCCAGCAGCAGCGGGTGGCAATTGCCCGTGGACTAGCGATGAAACCGAAGCTAATGCTGTTTGATGAACCAACGTCGGCACTCGATCCGGAAATGATCGGCGAGGTGCTCGATGTCATGAAGTCGCTTGCTGAAGAAGGCATGACGATGGTCGTTGTCACACATGAAATGGGGTTTGCCCGCGAAGTAGCCAATCGCATCGTTTTTATGGACGAGGGGCAAATTGTCGAAGAAGGAAGCCCAAAGGAATTTTTCGCAAATCCAAAAGCGGAGAGGGCTAAATTGTTTTTAAGCAGAGTATTAAACCATTAGATTAAAAGGGGGAAAATATCGGATGAAACAATTTAAAAAGTGGTTTGTATTTGCAATGGTTCTAACATTGGTTATGGCCTTATTGGCAGGATGTGGAGGAGATAAGAAAGAAAAGTCCGGCGGAAGCGCAATAGATAAAATTAAAAAACGTGGCAAATTAGTTGTCGGTGTAAAATACGATACAAATTTATTCGGTTATAAAGACCCTAAAACAGGTGACATAACAGGTCTGGATATTGATATTGCAAAAGCGCTGGCAAAGAAATTACTTGGTGACGAAAAGAAAATTGAGCTAAAAGAAGTAACTTCAAAAACACGGATCCCAATGTTAAATAATGGGGATATTGATATGATTATTGCAACAATGACTATCTCGGAAGAGCGTAAAAAAGAAGTGGATTTCTCGGATGTCTACTTTAAAGCCGGTCAATCGCTTCTTGTGAAAAAAGGAAGCCCGATAAAAGGGGTTAACGATTTAAAAGGCAAAAAAGTATTGGCAGTTAAAGGATCGACATCTGTTGTTAACATTAAAGAAAAAGCCCCGGATGCTGAAGTACTGGAATTTGAAAACTATGCTGAAGCGTTTACTGCTTTAAAAGCTGGCAAGGGTGATGCCTTAACCACTGACAACTCCATTCTTTATGGAATGGCAGCGCAGGATCCAAATTATGAGCTTGTTGGTGGAACGTTCACTGATGAACCATACGGAATCGCAATTAAAAAAGGAGATAAAAAGACGGTCAAATACGTCAATGATTTCCTTAAGGAATTAAAAGATAGCGGGGAACTGCAAAAGATTAAAGACAAATGGATTAAAGAGTAATGAAGAGAAGGAGGATGGGTTAATACTTGCCATCCTCTTATTTTGAAATTAAGGAGGTAGTTAAATGGACTTCTCCATACTAACAGACAATTTTGATACGTATATGACGGGGTTTTTTAATACAATAAAAATCAGTCTCATTGGTTTAGTTTGCAGTTTTATATTAGGTGCAATCGTTGCGGTATTCCGCATCGCACCTCTGCGTATTTTAAATTTTATCGGGGCATGCTTTGTTGAATTTATAAGAAATATTCCCTTAATCTTGATCGCCTTCTTCTTTTACAACGGCCTTGTTGCTTTTCATATTAATTTGAGCGGGTTTGTAGCTGGTACTATGGCCCTGACGATTTATACTGCCTCTTTTATTGCTGAAGCCATTAGGGCTGGAATCCAATCAGTGGATAAAGGCCAAATGGAAGCAGCGCGTTCATCGGGGCTTACATATATACAAACAATGGGTTATATAATTTTGCCGCAAGCGATTAAAATTGTCATTCCTCCATTGGGGAATCAATTTCTGAACCTCGTAAAAAACTCATCAATTCTAGGAGTCTTTGCTGGTCTTGACTTGATGTACTATGCTGATTCCATTCATGAAAAAACGTTTGATACATTCAATACGTATATTTTCGTCGGAGTATTTTATTTAGTTTTAACCATACCCCTCAGTCTATTGGTCGGTTATCTTGAACGCAGATTGGCAAAAACAGAGTAGGAAAAAGCGGCTCATCAATAGGCGGAATGCTATTGTTCACTAAATAGAAATAACTTTTCATCGTTGGTTTGTCCGAAATGCTCCCGGTAATAGGCCGCTGGAGCCAGACAGGAGAGTGATCAAATATGGATTTTATCGGCGCTTACACACCAGGTAATCTCTCTTATTTGTTAAAAGGATTGTTGGTGACACTGGAAGTAGCTGTAATATCGATTGTTTTAAGCTTTATTATCGGAAGTTTTTTAGGGGTTTTACGATACGCAAAAATTCCACTACTTTCAAAAGTCATTGCTGTACTCGTAGAAACAATTCGCAACCTCCCATTGTTATTGATTCTCTTTTTTACGTTTTTTGCTTTGCCCGAAGTTGGAATCAAGCTTGAAATCGTTACGGCGGCAATCGCTGGACTTACATTGTTTGAGTCTGCCATGATTGCTGAAATCGTGCGGGGAGGCTTAGTTTCAATAGGAAAAGGACAAATAGAAGCAGGCCGGTCTTCTGGTTTAAGCTATACTCAAACAATGTGGCATATTATCCTGCCTCAAGCGTTAAAACGTATGATTCCGCCACTTGTCAGTCAATTTATTTCATTATTGAAAGATACATCGCTGGCGGTCGTCATTACCTTGCCAGAACTGCTCCATAATGCAAGAGGTATTTATAATGGTGGCAATTATAAAATTGTTTTCCCGATCCTTTTATTAACGGCGATTATTTATTTTTTGATTAACTACTCATTATCCCTATTAGCAAGGGCACTTGAAAAACGTCTTGATACTGATCGAAAGCAAGGAACTGGACTGCGCAAGATCCGTCAAAATCAGAAGCAATCAAGGCCAATTCCCGAAAGTTTTTAACTAAGATTGAAATACAAAAAGTGAAGCCCATTACGCTTCACTTTTTTCTTCTTTAAATTTAAAGCTTCTTGCCCAATAAATAAATGGGGTCGATGCGGCGGAAATGATGAATTTTAATAAATAGGTTGTGATTAATATATCGAACCAGACGTTCCATGGATGGACGCCAGCAAAAGCGATCGTGCAAAAAACGAGTGTATCCACCATCTGGCTGATCAATGTGCTCCCATTGTTGCGGATCCAGAGCTGATTGTACCCCGGGAACATTTTTTTAAGCATCGAGTATAGCCGGACATCTAAAAATTGGCTGACAAAATAGGCAGTAAGGCTTCCTAATGCAATTCTCGGGACAAGGCCAAAAATGGTTTGAAGCGACTCCTGGGCAATATCTGTTGCTTCAGGTTTAAAGACTAGCGCCATTTGCATGATGATCGTCATCATAATGAGGGTGAAAAAGCCAAACCAGACGGCCTTTTTCGCTTCTTTTTGCCCGTACTTTTCGTTCAGAAGATCCGAACATAAGTAGATCGTCGCATAGGCCGTATTGCCAAGTGTCATTACGAAACCGAACATTTCAATCGTTTTTGCGACCTGAATGTTAGCCAATATCGTCATAGCGCCGATCCAGGCATAGAGCCCTGTCTTGCCAAATAAACGGTAACATAGGATAAACAACAAAAAATTAACGAGGACAAAGACGACCCCGAATGAAAAATTAAACATAAGGACCTCCTAGTTTGGATAACGCGGGAGTTTTCGAACCGCTATGTGCGTATGCAATTATAGCAATTTTTCATGATAAGGAAAATAAGGGATTAACGCAACAGGATTTCCCGTTTTTCGCAAAAAGAGGACGCCCTGTTAAAGAAAAAGGTTCAAAGACGCCGGATTCGAACCGTGATTCAAAATTACAAGAGCCTGGCTGCTAAATTCGTAATTCATGCCAGACAGAGGCGATTAAAAATAGGAGCGGGAAATCGGTGGACTTCATCTTTTCAAAGAATTTATCAAGCTTTTTCAATTTGAATAAAGCAAATCGATAAGTAATAAATAATTTTATAACAAATTAGCCTTGATTTGACTAAACATTAGCCATGGATTCAGGATATTTTTTATACGCCCTATTTATTTCCAAAATAGAAAGTTTATAATATCGGGTTTAGGTATTTATGGCCAATATTATCGAATGCAAAAATTAAAGAAATGTATTAATCATATGGAGGAATCATTTTGAGATTCTTGTTAGCTTTTATTAGCTCGTTTTTTAGCTTGATCGTAAGTGTGATTATTGTGATGTTATTTTTCAATCTTATTGGGAGAGCAGATCATACACTGGATGACTTTTACACATATGTTTTTTCTTATACAATGTTTGGAGTTCCTCTCTCTTTACTGGGTTGTATTATAGGTGAGATGTTTTATCGCAGAATTAGGAAAAAAAGTTATCTTGCTTTTGCTTTATTGGGCTGGGTGTATGGATTTATAATCTACTTACTTCTTACGAATGGAACAATTACAGATACAGTAGAAATAACATCCGCAATTGGGATCGGGATTTTTGGCGCAATTGGATCATTGGTGTTTTATAAAGTACGTAAATCAAATATTACACTAAGGTTTCATGAACGAGAAGAAAAATAATTATTGATCTACGTTAATTTAAAAATAATTATCCAATTTTCAAACCCTGAAGTCGGTTAATTCGAGCTGATTTTCGGGGGTTATTTTTTTTTGACAAAATCAAAAGGCGATCGGGGAGATTGCCTTATAATCAATTGAGAGATATTGAGAGAATGGTATACTTGCGTTTAACTTTAGCATCTCTTTATTTTGACCAGAACATTGCGTCATTAGTTCTAACAAACTCATAAAACTATTTGATATGGCTTTGGCAGCGATGATCCTTTACCTTTTGAAGAGGGTCAATAAAGTCTTTGAAAAAGTGCTTTTTTATTTTTAAAAATTCGATAAATAATCGATTCCTTTTTCTTTTTTTGTCTCGTTAGCATAAATAAAAACCCCCAAAAATGACTAATTTTATAGAAAATAACGGTTGAATTATCCTAAATTTAGTATGTTTTGGCAATGATGAAAAAAACCCCTCTTTGAAGGGGATCGACTCCTAACTTTATTAATTCAGCCAATTTTAACGATAATTCAGCCAAAACGGGGCATAATTCAGCCGATTTTAGCATTAATTCAGCCGATTTAAGAAATAATTCAGCGAATGATTAAATCAAGTGCACCTATGTGTTTTTGCCCATTTAAAAAGCTGTCGATTTCTTTCTCGACAGCTTGCTTTTCAACTATAGTGCTTTTTCAATGGCTTCATCAACAGTAACATAGTCGTAGCCAAGGTCTCTTGCGACGGCTTCGTAAGTGACGTAACCGCCTGCCGTGTTGACGCCTAACTTCAATGCTGCGTTTTCGGCGATCGCTTTCTTTACGCCTTTGTTTGCAATTTGCAATGCATATGGAACGGTTACGTTGGTCAATGCCATCGTTGATGTACGTGGAACCGCACCAGGCATATTTGCAACCGCATAATGGACAACGCCGTGTTTTACATAAGTAGGGTTGTCATGTGTCGTCACATGGTCAGACGTTTCAATAATTCCACCCTGGTCAATGGCAACGTCAACAACAACAGAGCCCGGTTTCATTGATTTAATCATTTCTTCCGTTACAAGTTTAGGCGCTTTTGCCCCTGGAATTAATACGGCACCGATGACAAGGTCGGATTCCGCAACGGCTTCCGCAATGTTCAGATGACTGGACATTAACGTTTGTACACTGTTTCCGAAAATATCGTCCAATTGACGGAGACGGTCCGCGCTTAAGTCGATAATCGTCACATCTGCGCCTAAACCTGCAGCGACTTTTGCTGCGTTCGTACCAACGACACCGCCGCCAATAATCGTTACTTTTCCACGTTTTACACCCGGCACTCCACCAAGAAGAATTCCTTTTCCGCCATGCGGCTGTTCAAGGAATTGCGCTCCAATTTGCGCAGCCATACGGCCAGCCACTTCACTCATCGGTGTAAGTAATGGAAGAGTTCGATTATGTTCCACCGTTTCATAGGCGATGCCGATTACCCCTTTTTCAGTTAAAGCACGGGTAAGTTCCGGCTCTGCTGCAAGGTGTAAATAAGTGAAAAGAATGAGACCCGGACGGAAATAGTCATATTCCGCTGGAAGTGGTTCCTTCACCTTCATGATCATATCCGCTTTGGCCCATACATCGCTTGCCGCATCGATCATTTGGGCACCGGCTGCTTGATAGTCTTCATTCGTAAATCCGCTTCCAACACCGGCATTTGTTTCGATTAATACGTCATGCCCTGCATTTTTTAGTGCAACGACACCAGCAGGCGTAATTGCTACACGATTTTCGTTATTTTTAATTTCCTTAGGGATACCAACGATCATTTGTAAAAACCTCCTAAATCCATCAAAATTTGTTTGATGGCGCTTTCAATTATTCCTTGTTCTATTAGTATAGTCTTTTTTCTTGACTTTATCTTTGTTAGGAAAAGAGAAATTAAAAAAGAGCATTTGTGAATTTTCACAAATGCTCTTTAAAAAAAAGACGCTGGATTTTTAAGTCGATAAACAGCATAATTTTTTGATTCGGGTCTTTTAAGTCAATCGCCCCGATTTCAGAAATCCGTTTTAAGCGGTACGTCAACGTATTTAAGTGAACATGGAGGGCTTTCGCCGCTTCGTGAGCATTCATATCATGATTTAAAAAGATTTCCAAGGTTTCATATAAATTCGTTTTATGCAGGCGGTCATAGTCGTAAAGCTTTTTCAAGGAATGATTGAAATAGCCGCTTGCCTGCTGTTTTTTATAGATGGAATCAAGAAATTGGTAAATACCGAGTTCATTGTAGCCAAAAATGGCGGATGTCTCATTGGCGAACTTGCTTTTTATCGAAAGAACGGTTAAGGCTTCCTTATAGCTTTTTTCTGTTTGCATGTATGAAGAATAAATACTTCCGTAGCCCGCTGTAATGCCAGTTGCCTGAAAACGCTCTTTCATTTGCGAGATAAATGATTCGATAAACGATTGGATGTAGGCTGCGGGTTTGGCATCTTCTTTCGGACTAGTAAGCAGAATGACTTGATTCCCATCAACAGCTGATAACTGTGCTTTTACACTTTGATTGACGGTTGTAATGTAAGAAATCTTTTTTTCGAATTCCGAATTAATTTCTTCGGGAAATTGAAAAATTAAAACCGTTAATGGAGTTGATGGAAGAATAGATAAACGATGGAGTTTATCAATGATCCATTCTTCTGATTCAACATGGCCAGTTAAAAGCTTCCAGAAAAATTCCTGGCTTCCCTCTTGCTTCCTCTTTGTACCAGTTTGTAACTGCAGCAAGTGGCTTTTGGCGGCCTTTGCCGCCTTCTTCAGCAACTCAAAGTCGCTTTCGGTTAAATGTTTGTTCATTTCAAGTACCCAGATGTAACCGAGTACTTCCGAGTCCTTTCGAATGGAAACTGCGACCCGGTTTCCGAGTCCGACCTTTTCAATCGATGAGGCACGAACGGGTTCATCACTTTCCTGCAATTTAGGGATAACGCCATCTTTCCACAAGCTGTTGATCACCTTTTCGGGCACGCGTCTTCCAATAATGGTGGCAATTCGGGCTGGATCGGTATCTCCTTCATGCGTACTATAGGAAAGAAGGCGGTGATTGCTGTCTTCAATCGTGACAGGGCAATTTAAGACATCGCTGATTTTATCCGCAAGTGTCTCCAGATTTTCAAATGTTCCACGAAAGGGATCATAGCCTTGAGGCGCATCATTCATTTATGACTCTCCTGTTCTTTTATCTTTAATACTATGATAACGCGAATCGAAGGATTTATATAGTCACTCACACAGTAAATTTTAAGAAAGATCATGTGAACACTTTATTATCTTTCAATTCTGAATTCATTAAGTAGTCTAGATTTATATGAGAAAACCTGTTAAAATGCGAATATTATTTTTGAATTTTCCTATTGTCATGACAGCGAAGAGAAATATCATCTAAGGAGAATAGATATGAGCACCTTTTCAAAAAAAGACTTGATTTTTGTCAGTTTAATGCTTTTTTCCATGTTTTTTGGAGCCGGGAACCTTATTTTTCCCGCCTTTTTAGGGCAATCGGCTGGAGAACATCTCTTTCTATCGATAACCGGCTTTATCATATCCGCGGTCGGCCTTCCGATCCTCGGCGTTATCGCGATAGCGAAAGCCGGCAGTTTTCAAACGCTCTGTGCCCGGGTTCATCCGCTTTTTGCTTTTATTTTTCCACTCATTATTTATATTTCTATTGGACCGGCTTTAGCGATCCCCCGCGCGGGAAGTCTTGCTTTTGAAATGGGCATGAGCCCGTTTTTGCCCGAAAAATGGGCACACCATCCATTGCTATTGTTTGTCTATTCCGTTCTGTTTTTCGGAATTGTGTTTTGGTTAAGTTTATCGCCGTCGAAACTTGTCGACCGCTTTGGCAAATTATTGACACCCATTGTTCTGCTCTTAATTCTTACGATTTTCGTTAAAAGCCTCGTTTCTCCAATGGGCACATTTGGAGCGCCGAAAGGAAATTATGCAACAAACCCGGCTTTTCAAGGATTTTTAGACGGGTATTTGACGATGGACGCACTTGCAGCACTGGCTTTCGGGATCATTGTCGCTAACACATTGCGGGCAAAAGGCGTTCAACATAGCCAGAAATTATCGGGTTATATGATGGTTTCCGGATTAGGGGCAGGTCTGTTGCTTACGATTATTTATGTCATTTTAGGTTTTTTAGGTGCATCCAGCGCTTCTTTAGGAAAAGCAGAAAACGGTGCGCAAATTTTAACGAACGTTGCCCATTATTTATTTGGCGGGTTCGGAACGCTTCTCTTAGGCATCGTATTTACTCTTGCTTGCCTCTGCGTGTCGATCGGGCTGGTCACTTCCTGTAGTCAATATTTCGAAAAAATACTGCCGCGGGTTTCGTATAAATGGTGGGTCACGATGATTTGTATGATCAGCTTATTCCTTACGAATTTAGGTTTGACGGAAATTTTGAAAGTATCGGTACCCGTTCTTGGAGCGATTTATCCGGTGGCGATTGTGCTCATTATCCTTGCTCTTATTCATCCATATATAAAAAGAAGCCACGCGGTTTATGGGACGACCGTTATCTTCGTTGCCGCGTTTAGTGTGATCGACACGGTCAACAAAACGTTTTTTGGAAATGCGTTGGGAAAGGTTTTCGAAAAACTGCCGCTCTATTCAGAAGGTGTCGGTTGGATCATTCCGGGAGCAGTTGGGTTCATTATAGGATTTGTTATGTTTATATTGAAAAAAGAGAATGGTGAATCTGAAAAAGTGAATGTAGCTTAAAGGTTTAGGGGCTGTCTAGAAAGTGAGTTGGAAAACGACTTTCTAAAGGCAGCACCTTTTTTTATATTACTCCACCCGTGCGGAAGTAACTCCGGGAAGCGCCCGGACGACCTCAAGGATATCCATTGATTTTTTTGAAGAAGCGGGAACTTTTAGGATGAGTTCTAAAACAATGTCCGACCTCTCTGAATCGCCGTGTGGCAATTCAATTTGATAGGAGGCTATTTTGATTTTCTCGTCTGCTAAATGGTTAAGGACATTCCGTATCGTTTTTGGCCGATCTTCTAGAAAAAGGCGCAATCTTAGCGGCTCTGGCAAAAAGAACGTTAAGCCTTTGTCAAGAAGTTCAAGCCCGAAAAATACTAAAATCGTAGCACTAATCCCGACCCAATACATGCCAGCCCCGATCGTCAACCCGATTCCTGACGTAGCCCACAATCCTGCCGCCGTTGTCAGTCCCCTTACATTTTGCCGCTGAACAATGATCGTCCCCGCGCCTAAAAAACCGATCCCGCTCACAACTTGTGCAGCAACCCGGCTCGGGTCGAGAGAAATATGGTCATTGATTAAATCGAAAAAGCCATATTTAGATACAACCATGATTAAGGCGCTTCCGACCGCAACGAGAAAATGGGTTCGAAGCCCGGCTTCTTTCAAGCGGCTTTTGCGCTCAAATCCGATAATCGCTCCTAATACTCCTGCAATAACGAGACGAAGAATCAATTCATAAGCCAATGGAGATCACCCCTTTTTTATGTATGTATGAAGATTTTTCAGACTTATGTTTTAAAAGTGATTGTAACATAAACAACGATTCCGGGTTTAAATATTTTATATATATTTAGTTTTGCACATTCAACGTTTATTCAGCCAACTTGTTTCATCGTTTCGTCACTTTTGATTTCATTGCTTGAATGTTACAATGGGAGAAGAAATGAATGTAAGGGAGAGTAGTTATGAGTGACAACCGTTCGGTAAATGGAAAAAATTACACGGCTCTCGTCATTGGGCTATCCATTGTAATAAATGTTTTTATTCTTATTTTGTTTTTCTCGCCGTTAGGGTACAAAGGAAAAGTCGATTTTGATTTGACTTTGCTTCCAAGGTTAAATGCCATTTTTAATAGTTTTACATTTGTGTTTTTACTTGCCGCTTTATATTCGATCAAGAAAAAAAATATTAAAGTGCACCGAAACTTTATTTTTGCGGCATTTATAACAACTGCGCTGTTTTTTATTTCGTACGTCACTTACCACTTCTTATCCGCGGAAACAACGCATTACGGCGGCGAAGGGTTTTTGAAGTACCTTTACTTTTTTATACTGACGACGCACAGTGTTTTAGCTGCACTTATTGTTCCGCTGGCGCTTTTTTCCCTCATCTGGGGATTAACGATGCAAGTAGAAAAACACCGGAAAATCGTGCGCTGGACGATGCCAATCTGGTTATATGTTGCCTTAACAGGTCCCATTGTTTATTTGATGATTTCGCCTTATTACAAATAATAGGTTAGAGGATATTCATATCGATTGAATATCCTTTTTTTGAAGCTGAATATCGTTTGGAACTTTTGGGAAAGTTGAATATCAATGAATGGATTAGGGGGCAAATCATGAAGGATACAAATGAAAATGGAGTGGTAGCCTATATTCAAAGCCACACATCCTACGATGAAGCGACGATCCGAAACGTGCTTAAGGAAGAGAGCAAGTATCTTGAAAATCAACATACAGATGTTGATATGGATGTATTAATCGATCACTTGATGCGGAAAACGAATCAGACGGAGCTTGCGGTAGATGACATTCTCGAGTGGGAGCTGCGATATTATGAACAACAAAAGAGCCAGTGATCTGCTAAGTTGCAGGTCATTGGCTCTTTTCGGTCTGAAAGAACTCATCCATCGATAATTGGACGTCGACTTCGGAGAGAACGATATGAGAAACCGTCGTCGCATAAGCGGAAATGGAATTGATAAAATCTTCTAATTCAGCCAATGAAGGGACCGATATTTTGACAATATAACAAAGGCTTCCCGTCACCCGGTAGCAAAAGCAACTTCTGGGGTAGCGCCGGATAAAGTCTTGAAATCGTTGATATTCCCCGTTTTTCATCGTCACTTCCAAAATGCAATCCAACGCCAAACCAGCTTTTTGATTGTTGATTTTTATCGTATAACCTTCAATAATCCCTTCGCTTTCCAGTTTGCGCACGCGTTCGGCGACAGAAGGAGGAGAAAGGTTGACCCGTTTAGCAAGCTCCCTGATCGACAATCTGCCGTCCATATAGAGTTCGCCCAGAATATTTCGGTCAATATCATCTATTTTCATATGGAAATAACCGTCCTTAAATTAAGTTTCATTTATAAAGGATAAATGGAAAACACATTTCATATGGAATTCAATTTTTGTATTTACTATTTTATAATTAAAGCTGTCAATAATCAATACCTTTAAAAGGAGGCTAACATGCCAAGAGTTTCTTTTTCTTTAAACGGCGGGAGCCCATTTCAAAAATTAATGGGCCATGTCCCGCCGATACTTCAAAAGTGGAATGATTTAAGCGACCATTTAAGCGGGAACGGGCAATTAAGTGCTGAACTAAAAGAACAAGTCCGACGAACGCTCGCCTTTGGCAATGGGTGCGAATATTGCATGGCCAAAGGAAAGCCAGCCCGTGTACAGGAAGATGAGAGAACCAGTTTGGCGGTCGCATTTGCGAATATTTTTCTCGATCATCGCGATTCTATCGATGACAAGATATTTGCAACATTAAGGCAATCGTTTTCCGAAAGCGAAATTGTGGAGCTTTGTGCTTTTATTTGTTTCACCACTGCATCGCAGCAATTTGGCGCCATGATGAATTTACAGCCTTGACTGGATACAATCCGTTTTTTAAAAAAAGTGAGGTTAAGTAATGTATAGTATTACCCGATAACACTGCTTTTTTTGATCGACCGAAAAGGATTTCATCGAGAGGTATACAAGGATGAAGCGGTGTACACCATTTCCATTGTCAGCCTGCAGGAGTTTCCAAAAGTAACAAAGACGGAATGGATTCTAAAAGCAAGTATAGCCTAACACGAAGAAAGCTCTGGCAATTGGATAAGCCAGAGCTTTTTAATAAGCAATGCCCACGCGGGATTTGTTGTATGCCGTGTCCATTAATTGAGCATATGCAAAATTGGCGACATCATCGACATTGATTTTTTTGCCGCCTTCCGGAAGAAAGTCTTTTTCTACACGGTAGTGCCCCATCGCTTCCCCATCAGGCAAATAGGTGGGGCATACAATCGTCCAGTCAAGGCCGGATGATTGGAGCGCCTCATAAACGTTAAAATGTTCTTTAGCGGCACGAGTTAAAGAGCGTCTTGATTCACTTGTTTCATAGCGCAGTTTATCAGGTTCGCCGCGGCTTTGCAGGATCCCTGCAGTCCCGATAGCCACGATTCGTTTTATTCCTTTTGCTTTCATGGTAGTAATGATATGGTGTATACTGTCAGAAAGAGCCGTGCCGCCGTCCGTACTTAACGCACTGATCACCATGTCACACCCGTCGATGGCGCGGCGAATGTCTTTTTCATTTACAACATTGCCTTGAAAAATGCTCAGGTGTTCGTTTTTGATCTCCAATTGAGCAGGAGAGCGGACCAGGGCATGAACGTGGTGTCCATCGCTCAACGCGTTTTCTACGATTTTTTGGCCAACCCGGCCGGTTGCACCAAGTATAAGAATATTCAAGTAGCTTACCTCCGAATCAATGATTTATGATTTTACTATACGTTTTGTTCAATATCATTTCCAGTAAGGAGGAACTGCAATGGATGTACGTTACCCGATTGGACGGGAAGCAGCTGCCATCATGTCGCTCAAATTACGTCGCTTCGCAAGCGGATGGGGTGGTAACAGATGATACAGCCAATTGACATTAAAGACCCGGCCATTGCGCAACAGGTGCTTGAGGTACAAATCCCGTCTTATCAAGTGGAGGCGGAATTAATCGGCTTTTTCGGCATTCCCCAGCTGCGTGACACAACCCGGTCCCTTATGAATTGCCCGGAAGATTTTTACGGGTATTTTATGGATGGAAACTTAGCCGGGGCTATTTCATTTGTGAAAAAAGATGGTGTAGTAGATATTCACCGCCTGATTGTCCATCCTGATTATTTCCGCAGGGGCATCGGGAGAAGTTTAGTCCAATATGTCCTGGATTTCGATAAGAACATCAAAAAGTATATTGTAAGCACAGGGGCAAAGAATATTCCAGCGAAAAATTTATACAAGAAGCTCGGATTTGTGGAAATAGGAGAACAAGAAGTAGCTCCCGGGGTGTTGATTACGCAGTTTGAGAAAATGGCAGTATGAGCCGGAACCGGCCGTACGCCGGTTCTGGCTGCTCCCGCTTTGAAACAAAATGGCTTTAGCCATTTTGTTCGGGGCTACATGCTCTCTTCTTTAAACACTCCCATATCCCTTAACTTTTTAGCGGCATTTTTGCTGCTTTTTTCCCCTAATTTCTTTAATGCATTTCCGACGTGAACTTTAATGGTCCGGAGGGAAACGACCATCTGTTTGGCAATGGATCTCTGGGTCACTCCTTCGCTGATCATCTCCATTATCTTTAATTCAGTCGAAGTTAGCATATCCCGGATTTCTTTTACTTGATTTTGCTGTTCCAGTTGTTTTAAGCGCCTGAACTCCTCCCGTATTTGTTCGGCAACAGAAGCGCTGATCGGGGATTCCTTTTTAAAGGCCGAACGAATGGTATCGGGTATTTTCTCGAAGTCCGATTTGGCCAGGTAGTCTGTTGCTCCTGCCCGAAATGCGTCAAATATTATGTCTTTCTCCTTATGGGAAGTGAGCATAATGACTCTGGCTGAACACATTTTGCACACTTCGGACGTAAGCCAGATCCCTTCCGTCTCACCGGCAAGGGAGATGTCCATTAAAATGACGTCAAATTCCTCATTTTTAAGAAGCTCGAGCGCTTCATCACATGTTTGAGCCTGGGAAATGACTTTGATGTCAGGCTCCCTTGATAAAAAGTCAACCAGCCCTCTTAACCAATCTTTATCATCTTCAACAATTAACAATTTGATTTGACTCATACCCTTTCAACCTGCCTACTATAAGGGAAACTGCAAACTAATCGTTGTGCCCTTCCCTTGTTCACTTTGAATATTGATTGATCCTTTATGTTTTTTCATCACTTGATAAGCGTACGCAAGCCCTAAGCCAAAATTGCTCTCGCTCTTCGTCTTCGTCGTGAAAAACGGCTTCATGACCTGCTTCATATATTTTTTTTCGATCCCGACACCCGAATCCTTTATTTCCGCTACAGCGTGCTTATTCGTTTTGTATAAGCTGACGGTTAACTCTCCGCCGTCTGGCATCGCTTCAATCGCGTTTAATAATAGATTGTTAAATACTTCTGTTACCTGGGTGCGGTCACAATAAAGATCGAAGTTGCCGTCATATAATGTATGTACTTTAATTCGATCCAGACTGGGGCGAAATTGGGCGAGTAAATTTTCCAGTATGACAGCCAGATCATGCCTCTCTTTTTTTAATGCGAGGTCCCGCGTTTGATTTCGTACGTGCTGGATCACGTCCTGGACGTGTTCGGATGTGGATAAAATTACCCGAATGTCCTCTAGCAGCTCTTCTTGCCCCGTTTCCATTGCAAATCTTTCAATTTTTTTTCCGAATAACCGCATTTTACCGACATCATTTTTAATCGCGTGATTTAAGATGGCCGTTCCTGATGTAATGGCATGAATGGAGTAATCGAGCTCTCTTTTTTCAATGAAAAACTGAATGCCGAGAAACCCGTATTTAAACATGCCGATTAAACATATTAAAACAGCAAATGACACAAACCACGTATTGTGCCGCCACATGCCTTCTAACCCGAAATTAGGCAGTACGTAATTCATGATTGAGCAAAGTATAACCGCCGGGACAACTGCTAAACTTGTAATCTGATGATTGCGGCGCAGAAAAAAGTTGTCTTCCTTTTTGCTCAAAATAAGGTAAGATCCGAAAGCAATGTAGGGGGCAACCCAGAATAGTGCGAGTTTAAAGTTAATTGGATAAAACGGCCGCTCGAAAAGTAAGGTTGCAAGTATTGGACAAAGAAGCACAAATGGAAGGACATTCCTTATTTTCCTCGTGATAAACGCCGGGTTATAAAAAATGGCAAATAAAATGAATGTATATGGAAGGCCGTAATATTGCATTAAAGAAGCGGCGGTTCCTATATTATCAACGACGGTTAGAGTGCCGGGAGCAATCCCCTTTTTTGCCGCTAATGGAAGTATATATTTGGTAATGACGACGGATAAGGCACCGGACCCACCGCAGAAAGCGACAAAGGCGAGGAAAACCCTTGTAGGGCTCCGATTTGCTGTTAAAAGCAAAATCCCTCCAATTGTCCAGAGCATAATTAGCACAAATAACATAAATTAACTTTCACTCCAAGCAAATAAAATACTTCTAAGCAATTACTAGTATGTAAAAAACGTCATGATTTTCCTTATGATAGATTTTACCACATAATTTGAAACACAAATCTCCATTACGGGCAAAACATAAATTTTTTATCAACAAAATTCGACAAAATCGGGAAAAACCGCCAATATTAAGGCATTTCGGCAGGGGGTACTAGAAAAAGATAGTACTTTTTTTTTTCGCTCATTTCCTTACAATCATAGGTAAGATACGAAATACCAGATGAGCGGCGGAGGTGCCCGAACTTGAAACGGATGTTTGCTTGCATCATTCTGTTCCCTTTATTCGTATACAGCGCGATCACACTTTCATGGATGGACAGCTATTTGATGTACGTCGGGAATTGGAAAGACCAACTTATCTTTACTCCCAAGACCATTACAGATACGAATCAAATTTATGAAATTGATAAATTGCTTTACGCTTTAGAGTTGAACCGTTACCCACGGCCATTTGTATTTTATCATTTCTTGCCCTTCTCGTGATGGGAATTAGCGAAATCGTTCGCTTGAGTAAAAAACACCGAAAAAAGGGCTATGACAAACATTATTTTAAAGTCTATTAAACGTGGGAGGAGTGGTGCATTGAAGAAAAAATTCATTTTTCCGCTATTGATGTTATGTATTGTTTTAGCCGGAGGATTAGCCGTTTTAGGCTGCACAATTAATTATAAAAATTATTGGGTAATACAGAAAGAAAAGTACGATGAGGCAGCTGATATGATCGATCGATTTCCGGAAAAAGCCGCGCAACAGCCGAATGTCAAAGGGTATTCTGTTTATACCATTTCAGAAGGCAGGAAGATGCTAGCGATAGCAGTAGGGGGTGAGTACAAAGGTCATAAAGTTGAATTGGAAAGGTTTTCCGCAAGAGGGGATACCACTCATATTACGATCAAAATAAAAAAAGGGAAGACGACAGAAGCAAACCCCGTCATTTTAATTGGTGTCAATAAATTGCACAAAAAGATTGTTGTAGAAGACACTAGCGGAACAAGATATAAAAAGATCTACTGGTAATCCAACAAAAAATAGAGCTATTTTGATAAGGAGTTGTGTGCAGGTGACAAAGAATAGAAGAAGAAATACTGCCGCATTTACAATGTTGGCCTGGTCAGGATTAATTGCTTTTACATCGCTCATGCTTATTGGGCTTTATACGTTAGATGAACCATTAATGGTGAAAGGATACTACTTAATGGGACTAGTCGGTGTGATCGTTTCTTCATTTACTGTGGCAAAAGTAGTTCGTGACAATCAAGAAGACGACGAGGGGCTTCAAAAGTTTTATAAAGAAGTTGAGTAAGCCATGGGGGCAGATGGATGCTCCCTTCAATTCTTTTCAGCCTGTTGAATTAGCACTATAGGAGGGAAGAGGTTATTAATAACAAGCATTTTATTTTCATCAGTATGATAAGTTTTACAGTATCCTTCACCTATTCTATACTCGGTTTAGATTTTGGACTGGCTTTCAACCATTTCAACACCTATCGGGATAGTTTAATAGGGCTAACCATTATAACGCTAGCCATATTAACGATATGCTCTTTTAAAACAAAGGGCAATTTGAAGTGGGTACCGATTTCGATACTTTCATTTTCTTCCCTGCTTACAGCAACAGTAGCCGCATCTTCGGTCGTCAAAAAGTACGTTCTATTGGCTTTCTTAAGCTATTATATTTTATTTGCATTCTCTATTGTCATATTTGTTGCCAGCTTTAAGCGGATCGAAGGCCGCTTGAAATTAGTCCCTATTCTGTTTTCTTTATTATCGATCATGTTGACGCTTTATGTCGTCTTTATGAACGCATTATGGAGCTATTCTAAGACGTTCATTTAAAATAAGAGAACAGCCCGCTCGATGATGGTCATCCTGCGGGTTGAAATTTTTTCTATCCTTTTTCAGAAATGTAGATTAAATAGGAAGACGGCCCTATTTTTCTAGAGTAAAGGATATGCAATAATGAAAAAAACAGTATGGTATCTCTTAATGCAAACGATTTCATAAAGATTTTTTGAAAGGGGAGTAACGAGTGAAAAGAAGGGCGATACGGCAAGTCTCTATTATTCTATTTTTAACACTTATTTTGCAAACGTTTGCACAAACGATCGATCAAAAAAATGCAAAGGCAGCGGATCGGAAAGTGACACTGGTTGGGGACTTGCAAAATGAACTTGGAGGATCCGGGGAGTGGAATCCATCCGACCCGAAAACCACCATGGCACTTTCCGAAGATGGATTATATAAATTATCCGGAACATTGCCAGCAGGGACGTATGAATATAAAATTGTAATAAACGGTTCATGGGATGAAAACTATGGAGAGAGAGGAGAACGAAATGGGGCCAACTATAAATTGACATTAAAAAAGAAAACATCCGTCACCTTTGTTTATAATGATTCCACTCATATTGCCACGGTTTCTATACCTCTGTCTGATCATGAGCTGCCGCGCATCGCCGGTGATATTCAGCCTGCGATTGGAGCCGGAAGCAACTGGTCACCGGCCGAATCAACCGCCATTTTAAAGGACGATGATAAAGACAATCTGTACACGTATACGACAGAGGTGCCAAAAGGATCGTACGAATTTAAAATTGTCCTTGGTTCAAGCTGGGACAACCCTTCTTACCCTTCAAACAACATGAAGCTCAATGTCCTCGAAAAGAAGAAGATCACTTTTTTTTACAACCACGATACTCACGACGTATATACCGATTATGATGCCGGGAAGCCGGATGGCGTTATCCAAAAAAACAAACTTTATCACAATACATGGGATAACTTGTATCGTTCGCCATTTGGCGCAGTAAAAGCCGGGGGTTCTGTAAAACTTCGGCTTCAGGCACAAAAGGGGGACCTAACCGGGGCAAGTGTTGTTTTAAAAAATTATACGACCGGAAACACAACAACTTCATCAATGAAAAATATCGGTTGGACGGAGCTGAAAGGGGAAAAGGCGGAATTTTGGGAAGCGACGGTTAAACTGAAAGAAAAAGGCGTTTACGGCTACAAGTTCATTGCCCGTGACGGTACCCAATTGGAAGAGTACGGCGAGGATGCGAAAGAAGGAAAATCCGGGCTTCCTGCTGACAGCAATGCGCCCTTTTTTCAGCTGACCGTATATGATCCTTCTTATCAAACACCAGACTGGATGAAGAGTGCGGTCGTTTATCAAATCTTCCCGGATCGTTTTTTTAATGGTGATAAAAAGAATGATACAGCCAAGCAGACGGCCAGGGGCAATGATCCGGTTGAACATCGGAAATGGGGTTCCCTTCCCGATAATCCGCGTTTAAAAGATGCTGAAGGCTATGACGGTGACGGCATCTGGAGCAATGACTTTTTCGGCGGCGATATCGAAGGAATACGGGAGAAGCTCGATTACATTCAATCGCTCGGCGTCAATACGCTCTATCTAAACCCAATCGCTGAAGCGTCATCCAATCATAAATATGACGCAACAGATTACAAAACGATTGACCCGATGTTCGCTTCACCGAAGGAATTTCAGGCGTTTGTCAACGAACTGAAAAAGCGGAAGATGCAACTTATTTTAGATGGAGTATTTAACCATGTCGGAGACGATTCGATTTATTTTGACCGCTATGGTAAATACAAAACAGTCGGGGCGTATGAATATTGGTCCCGTATTTACGACCTTGTTAATAAAGGAGTCAGTGAAAAAGAGGCGAAACAACGGGTTGAACAGCAGCTGAAAAAAGAAGGGCAGGTATTTAGCCCTTATGGATTCCAAAATTGGTTCAATATTGAAAATAAAAAGGAAAACGGTATCTATAACTATCAAGGCTGGTGGGGTTATGACTCATTGCCGGAAATCAAGTCAATTCCGGGCAAAAAAGTCGATCATGATTCGGAACTGAACAATGAAGCATTTGCCAACTATATCATGTACGACAAAAATTCCGTTGCGAAAAGCTGGCTCAAACGGGGAGCGTCTGGATGGCGCCTTGATGTCGCGAATGAAGTCGACCCTGATTTCTGGCGCGAGTTCCGTAAAGAGCTGAAGAAAGACAAGAAAAAGGATCCGCTCATCCTGGGGGAAATATGGGATGATGCGTCCCAATATTTCCTGGGAGATCTCTATGATTCTGTCATGAATTACCGTTTCCGCGGAGCTGTTATCGACTACTTGAAAAATGGGAATGCCGAAGGGGCGGTGGAGCAACTCAACGCCATTTATGAAGATTACCCGCCAGAAGCTTTCCATGCATTGATGAATTTGGTCGGATCACATGACACACCGAGGGCTTCCTTTGTTTTAGGGAATGGAACAGACTCTGTTGAGCGGGCAGAGCAGGACAAAAACTTTGACTATGAGCTCGGGATTAAACGCCTGAAGCTTGCGGCGATCATCCAAATGGGCTACCCCGGTGCGCCGGCCATTTATTATGGCGATGAAGCGGGGGTAACGGGGTCCAAAGACCCGGATAACCGCAGGACGTACCCGTGGGGGAAAGAAAATAAAGAGCTGATCCGGCATTATCAAACGATCGGAAGTGTGAGAAACGAGTACAGGGGACTTTTTTCCTCTGGCGAACTTCATCACCTTTATGCGGACGGGGATGTTTTTGCCTATGCCCGGAGAGATCAAAAGAATGTCGCGATCATCGTCACGAATCGGGGGGCGGAAGCGAAAACGATTGAACTGGATGTGAAGGATCTTTTAGTGAATCAAGTGCAGCTTATCGATCAGCTTGATCAAAAATATAACGTTACCGTAAAAGAAGGAAAGCTAAATATCACGATCCCGGCTATGGAAGGACGCATGCTCGTCACGGCTCCGGGGCAATCGCTTGAGCGGCCGAAAGCCGTCTCCCGCATCATGGTAAAAGAAGGAAGCCATTCCATTACGCTCGCATGGGATCAAAAAAACAGAGTCCGCTATAACATTTACGAAACGACGATCAGCGGCGGTTTATATAAAAAGATCGCAACGACGAAACGGCCTTATATTAAGATTGACAGCCTTGATAATGGACGGAGATATTATTTTGCCGTTACTGCCGTTGATCATTACGGCAACGAATCCGCAAAAACGGAGTCAAAAGAGGCGATACCGCATAGTAAGCTTATGAAAGGAAGCTATGCGATTAAAAACGTGACAAAATTGGCGGATGGCACGATTGATTTATCAAAAAGCCAGACGGTAGACGGGGAAATTTTTATTGAAAATGTAACGAATGAAGGCAAAGCCCAGGGATTACTAACAAAGCTTGAAGTAAAAGAACCGGGTAAGAGCGGGTGGTCGATATACGATGCGGAGTATGTGGGGCAAAAGCAAAACGCAAACGTGTTTCAAAGCGAGTTTTTGCCAGTTCAATCAGGGAAATATGAATACCGCTATGCCATTTCGACGGATCTCGGACGAAGCTGGGCAAGAAGCCCTTCCCAATACGTGGCTTATACGAAAGGAATAGATCGGGAACCTCCAGCAAAAAGCATGACATTAAAACAGCCGCAAGTAGAATCCGGTCAGGTGAATCTATCATGGACGGTTGAAGAAGCTAACCACCCGTATATGGCAGAGATTATCCGGAACGGCCATGTCGTTGAACGGCTGTTTGACCGGGCAAAAACGACATATAAGGATGATACGGTCACAAATGGCATCACGTACAGCTATGAAATCCGCTTGTATGAGCAATACGGCAATTTCGTTACATCGAACAAAGTGAGCATAACACCGGACTTACGGTTGGTCAAAGTGACGTTTCAAGTAAACGCGCCTGATTATACGCCGCAAAGCGCCAAACTGACGATACCAGGCAGCAAAAACGGCTGGAATACCGGTGCATGGGAAATGACGCGAAACGGCGCGGTAACGAATGATTTTGAATATACGGTCGAAGCACAGGAAGGAGAAGTGCTCACTTACAAATATGTAAAAGACGGTTCGTGGGATCATGAAGGACTTGCGGATCATACGCCATCCAACCCGGCTGATGATGATGTAAGCTATTACGGCTATGGCGCCCCGGGAACGGATTTGCAAATCGTGGTTAAAAATGAAGGAAATCATCAAATGGCCATACACGATAAAATTCTTCACTGGATTGACGAGCCGGCTGTCATTACATCTCATTCGGATGGGCAAACCGTCTCTTCTGACTCAATAACGTTAAAAGGTACTGCCATTAAAGGCGGTGTCCTGACGATAAATGGCGAACGGGTCGCCATCAATAATGACATGACATTCTCCCACACCCTTTCCTTAAAAGATGGGGAAAACAACATTCAAATTCATATTGAACCGTCAGAAGAAAGCAAAACAGCCATTTTTAAAAATGACGCTGGCGCGATCGCGAAAAGCACCAAAACATTGAACTGGACGATTATAAAAAAATAGAAATCCTCCCCCGGAGCGGGGAGGATTTTCTCAGAGTGTGGAGAACCTACATTAATTCAACCAATTGTAAAGATAATTCAACGAAAATTGATCGTAATTCAACAGATTTGAGATATAATTCAACGAATTTAAATTAAATGGAGTAAATCTCGTACGGGCTCTAACAGTGGATGAAGCAATCCGCTATCCAGCTTTTTTAAAAGATTGGCAGTGTCGTCTTTATTTTTCTTTTCCTGCTGCGCAAGTGCCTCGCGTTTTTTCTCATTTTCACGGATGGTTTTCTTCACATTATCCAGTTTGTCATAGAGGGTCTTTAGCTTCTCAACGTTTTTCCGGTTAGATTGAAGTACTTTATCCATTTGTTTCACTTGTTTTTTTAGTAGCCCAAGCTGTTTTACCTCTTGTTCTAATGATTGCTTCACCTTTTTTTGATCTTCGGCTAATTGTTCCAGTTTCTTTCTCAGATCGTTAACCGTTGATGGTAATAAAAATAGGGAATCTACTCTTCTCGTTGTCTCGTCTAACGTCTTGTTTATACCAGTCATTTTATCCAACGTCGCCGTCATGTCCTTTCTGAGGGATTCAGTTTTCTTGCTGAGATCGGCTATTTCTTTCAGCCAATTGTTTATCGTCTCTTGATCTAAGCCTCCTTTTGTTGGATCCGGCAATGCATCGCCAGGATTGCTTCCTCCTCCTGAATCAGGCTTAGATTCTGAATCGCCGGCATCTCCTGTGTCAGGCACAGTTCCTGAATGGCTGGAATGGCCAACATCTCCTGTTTCTGACCCTTTTCCAGATTCACCATCTATACCACCTTTATCCGGTTTTGAACTTCCATCCTTTTGTTGATCATTATCGTTAGAAGAACTCTTTTTTGAACGATGGCCTTCTTTAGATGGTTCCTTTTCATCAGATGGACAAAATAAAGGAAGCGATTCTTTTTTCTTTTTATCTGAAGAGTTGAATGAATCACCATTCATTAAACCGCGTAATACAGAATTGGTCGGCGGCTTCTCAATTGAAGCACTTTTGTTCGTAGTCACCAGCGAAAGTTGGCTCATATCTAACGTTTCAGCATGCATCGAGTGGCCGACGAGCGTTACATTTTCCAGCCCGACACCCGGGATGCTTTTACCAAGTTGGATACATGCCCCGCCAAATTGAAAACCGGTTGCATCAACGGACATTTGATGTACATGGACGGGTTGACTTGAATGAATCGTAATGGTCATCGGTCCGTTTGGCGTGTTGATTTGTTTCACCATCGTCATATCGTAAATCGTAGCATTCTTATAGTTAAAACGAATCATCAACTGATTTTTATGATGGGAAGTTTCGCCGGAAACGATCTTCGGAGCGAGCAGGTCACCTTCGATTCGGCCCGCTTTAATGATAAATCCTTCGGTAGGATCAGACGCTGCAAAGCCCGTTTTTACAGGAAAACTTACAAATGCTACGAGCCAACAAATGCATAAAACTAGTGATCCTAATTTTTGATAAGCTTTTTTTACCTTCATGCCATCACTCACTTTTTTCTTATGACGTTTTTCTCCTTTCTTTCTGTATCGCCGTTTTCTTTAAATCTTCACTTACACTTTGAGGAGTCCAGGCAAAGCAAAGTGCGCCACCAATTATTCCAAACACCGTACCAAGTAGTAAGCCTCCTAATGCTCCGATGAGTGACAAAACGGACAGGAAGATCGCGGCAATTCCGATAAATGTCTTGAGTGGCCTTGAGAAAAAAGCGAGAATGCCTAAGATGAGCAATAAACCGCCAAAAATGAAGCCGATAAAGGCAAATGTGCCGGGTAAAAAGGCAATAGGTGCCATGCTTACCGGAATCCACGTTACAAGACAGCCCGCCAGACAAATGAATAACGCTCCCCAAAATGGGCGAGACTGGCGCCACGATTTAAATGAACCCATGTTCCCTGCATGTTCCCCTTTCATTTTGTCCCTCCTCATTCCTTACATCTTTTACTTTTTAATTCGCTCAACAGAAAGCTTCATGCCATTTAAGGTTACTGTATTTTGAAACAAGTAATCGGTCTTTAATGTGGCGTTTTTTAAGACGATGCCATCGGCCCCTTGAGTGAACTGTTTTTGCCAGTCATCGCTAAAATGTTCAGCTATCGCCATTTTATTAAAGGTAGCATCTCCGTTAAGCGAACGTGCATCCTGGATTAATCCTGTGATCTTTACAGGCTTGGAAGCGGTAACGGTGATCCGGACCCACTGCCCGTCTGTGACCTGTAACTCTTTCGTAATTTTAAGACCATAAACCGTCAATTCTTTAATCTCGTTACGTCCCATTGGTATGGATTTGTTCTGGCTATTCTCTCCAAGTTTTGGATAGAAGGTGTAACCGTTTCCTTCAAGCTTGTCAAAGCTGACCGTGAAATCGCCGACTCCCGTAATAGGGACGGCGTAGGCTACCCCTGAAACGCCAAGGAAACTGACGAGCAAGCCAAGGAAAAGAAACCCTGAGGCGAGCGCCATCCAAAATTTCTTTTTGTTCGTTCTCCCTGTTGCACGTTCTTGTTGAGAGAAAATCGTTACAGACGCTTTTTCAAGTTCCATACGGTTGATTCGCTCCTCTCGTTTTAAAAAAAATTTTTTTCAACCAACACAACGGGCTGTTTTTGCCGTGTTGTCCCTCCTTAGCAATATGATAGCGTTTCCAATTGAGCCGGCTAGAAATGATGCTCCATTTTCGCTCATACCGCTAGCGGTATAAGCGTATCTGTGATTATTGTCAGAATAGTATTGCTATTTTAGCAAACTTTATAAAATCCAACAATAACCCGTTATAGTCCATAAAATAAGTGGGAATTTTAATAGTCCTCGAAAACCCTGGCCCTTAAAAAGAATAGTAAAATAGTATGGAATGAAAAATAAGTCGAAAGTTGGATGAATTTCAACACAGAAAACCTCATCATTCACTGAAAAATAATAAAATTTGGAGTAAGATAAGAATACGTAAGGATGTTGTGAGAGGAAGTGGATGAATGAGAGAGAATACAATCATCGGTTTTATTGGAACGGGTGTAATGGGAAAAAGCATGGCGCTCAATTTGCTAAAAGCGGGCTATCCGGTGCATATTTTTACCCGGACGCATGCTAAAGCAGAAGATTTGCTCATAAACGGGGCAACATGGGAAGAGTCCCCGAAGTCGCTTGCGGAAAAGGCGAACGTGATCATCACCATGGTTGGCTATCCGTCTGACGTTGAAGAAGTGTATTTCGGTGAAGAGGGCATTTTTGCCGGGGCAAAACCGGGGACGTATGTCATTGATGCGACGACTTCGAGCCCGAAACTCGCTAAAAAGATTGCGGAGCGGGCAAAGGAATTGAAGATGCATGCGCTTGATGCCCCGGTTTCTGGCGGCGATGTCGGTGCCAGAGAAGCAAGGCTCTCCATTATGGTTGGCGGCGAAGAGGAAGCATTCAATGAAATGCTGCCGATTTTTAAAACATTAGGGACGAACATTGTGCTTCAAGGAGAAGCCGGGGCAGGGCAGCATACGAAAATGTGCAATCAAATCGCAATCGCCTCAGGGATGATCGGGGTATGTGAGGCGCTCCTTTATGCGGAGAAAGCAGGGCTTGATCCAAATACGGTACTAAAAAGCATTGAGACGGGAGCGGCCGGAAGCTGGTCATTGTCAAACTATGTACCGAGGATCATCAACGGTGATTTCAGCCCTGGCTTTTATGTGAAGCATTTTATAAAAGACATGAAGATCGCGCTTGAATCCGCGGAAGAAATGGGGCTGCAGGTCCCGGGCTTAAGCCTTGCGAAGCAGCTATACGAAGAGCTTGCCCAAATGGGCGAAGAAAATAGCGGGACCCAGGCACTGTACAAACGATTAAAGCAATGATAAGAAAAGACGCCTATCCATTCATTGGATAGGTGCCTTTTTCTATTTAAAGCGAAATCCGGCTAAGATGTTCTCTTTACAATGAATTTACATTCGCTTTATTTCCACTTAATACTGAAGGCGTATCATGAAACCCTGCAAAACGAATACTGGTTTTGGACTTTTGCAGAAAAAGGAGCAATATGTCAAAAAGGCGGGTGGAAAAATGGTCTCCTCTAATAGGAACAAAATCATACTCCTTACCAATCGATATCCCTTTTTTCCCGGTGAGCAATTTTTAGAGACGGAAATGAAATATATTGCCAATTTATTTGAAGAAATTCATATTATTCCAGCTAACGGAAGCGGTAAGAGAAGAGATGTGCCAAAACAAACCCGGATTCATTCAATCTCCGGGGAATCATCAAAGGCAAAAAAGCATATTGGCCGTCTATTCACTGTTATGTTTGACGGACAGGCAAGAAGATGGTTCATGAAGGATGCAAAAAGGGCTATAAAAATGGGTCCGAAAGCTTTATTGATTTTAATCAACTGGCTTGGACATGCCGTGCGTATTCGAAAATACATTGAAAAACAGTGGCTAAAGAATAACGGGGATGCTGAGGAATGCTTGTTTTATTCGTATTGGCTAACGCCTTCAGCGGTAGCGCTGGCGATGATTAAAGAAAACTATAAGCATATACAGGTCGTTTCGCGTGCCCATCGCGGCGACTTATACGAAGCGGACCACGTTCCGCCTTATTTGCCGCTGCAGCGCGAAACGATTCGGCATCTTGATTCCGTCCATCCGATATCTGCCGATGCGAAACGTTACTTACTGAAGAACTACAATGAGGTGAATGAAAAGTTTTACATTAGCCGCCTGGGCACGGAAAGCCCTCAATTTATGGCAAGAAGTTCACAGGACGGAACTTTCCGGGTTGTCACCTGTTCATTTATGAAGCCTGTCAAAAGACTTCATTTATTGATCGAAGGATTGAAATATTCAAAACGAAAGATTCATTGGACCCATATTGGCGATGGAGATTTGCGGACTGAGATAGAAGAAAAGGCAAAAAAAGAGCTTCCGCCAAATGTGAGCGTTGAGTTTAAAGGCCAGCTCGATAATCGGCAAGTGTATGAATTTTACAAAAGCCATCCGGTTGACGTTTTCATCAATGTCAGCTCAAGTGAAGGGATCCCGGTTACGATCATGGAGGCGTTTAGCGTGGGAATACCAGTGATCGCTACAAATGTTGGAGGCGTAAAAGAAGTGGTCAATGAACATACGGGCATTTTGCTTGATCCAAATGTATCGCCAGAGCGGCTAAATGAGTGTATCGAAACGTTTATCGGATTGCCGGAAGAAGAGAAGAAAAAGTATCGCCTAAATGCCTATAAAATGTGGCGGGAACGCTATAACGCCGAGCAGAATTACAACACCTTTTTTAGGAATTTAAAACGATGGGATTTTCGTTCACATGGGTGATAACCGAAGCTTTTTACAAAATAGTTTTCTGACGTTTACAAGGCAGATTGCCAATATTGCCATCGGTGTTTTGCTCTTAGTTGTCCTCGCCCGCATTCTTGGGCCGGGGGGACAGGGGAAATATTCACTGATCACATTGCTTCCGACGGTTCTATTGACTTTTTTGACACTCGGGATCAATACATCGACGATTTATTATGTCAGCAAAGGCGAAGTCGAGTTAAATACGGTTTATAATAACAACATTTTGAGCGGCCTTTTTCTCAGTTTCATCAGTATGATGGTTGGCGCTATTGTCATCTACTTTTTTTCCGACCATTTTTTTAACCAAACGCCGCACGTGCTGCTCTATTTTTGCTTGCTTTCATTGCCGTTCATGTTCTTGCGGGAATTTTTCCAAACCGTTTTTCAAGGGCTGCAAGATTTTAAACTGTACAACACGGCGATGGTGATCAATCAATTTTCCATCCTTGCGTCCATTGTGCTATTTACGCTTGTGTTAGGGTGGGGGCTTGTAGGAGCGATTTCGGCGTTTATTTCCGGGAACCTCATTACGGTAATGTTCATGATCCGGGCGCTGAAAAAGCAGCATAAGCTGAAGGCAAGATTACACTCATTTTCTTTCGCTTACTTTAAAAAATCCGTGAAATATGGATTGAAAGTACACATTAGCAATTTTGCGAGCTTTCTCAATTATCGAATCGTCATTTTTTTGATCGGATATTTCATGGTCGACAGTGCCGTCGGGATCTATGTGACGGCGATGAATATCGGGGAGCGCCTGACCATTTTTGCGGCGTCGTTTTCGAATGTGCTGTATCCGAAAGTCGCATCCTGTGAGTCGGAAGAAGAACGGAACCGGCTAACATCGGTCGTCAGCAGAAACATTTTGGCCCTATCGGTTTCATTGGCCATCATCGGCGCGCTCGTCGCAAAGGATTTGATCGTTTATTTATTTGGCGGGGAATACAGGGAGAGTGCTGGTTTGTTGCAAATCATGCTCCCCGGCATTGCCTTTTTGTCGGTTGAAAAAATTCTTTCAAATGATATTGCGGGAAGAGGGAAGCCGGAGCTTAACATGTATCTTTCCATTTTCAACGTTGTATTCAATTTCATATTGAATGTTTTTCTCATCCCGAAACATGGATTGGCCGGGGCGGCGCTGGCTGCCACGATAACGTATTTTGTCAGCTTCATATGCAAAGCGTTCATGTTCCGCATAGTGACAAAAGAGCCGTTTCATCGTTTTCTTCTCATAAAAAAAGAAGACATCCGATTGTACAAACGGGCGGCTATGAAGGTAAAACTGAGGCGCCATGCCTGAGGTAAAGCGATGCGGCACTTTTCTAACAAAGATGAAGGGACCGGTTTCTTCATATTCCGTTTACAATCTCTTAACGTAACCTTTACCGTCCAGAAGCTTGAAATATTGTATGGTGGAACTATAGATAGAAGTTTAAAAATAAACCGTTTTTCTTACGTACACTAACGATTGAATCAAAGGTTGTGAAACATAATTTATGAAAATTTGTCATTTAACTTCTGTCCATCCCGCTGATGACATCAGAATATTTGTCAAAGAATGTTGTTCCCTCCGTAAAGCCGGACATGATGTAACGCTCGTGGCGACAAATACGGAAAGCTGCATCCGCAATGGCGTAAAAGTGGCCGGGGCCAGGTCAAACGCGAATAACCGGCTCGTACGCATGATCAAGGCCTCCTGGGCTGTTTATAAAGAGGGATTGGCCCAGGGCGCCGATATTTATCATTTCCACGATCCCGAGTTGATCGGAATCGGGCTCTTGCTTAAATGGAAAGGAAAAAAAGTCATTTATGACGTGCATGAAGACGTTCCTGAGCAAGTGTTGTCCAAACAGTGGATTCCAAAGCCGCTCCGGAAATGGGTTTCATCTTTTGTAAAAACCATTGAAAGATTTGCTTCCAGGCGCTTTGATGCCGTCGTTGCGGCGACGCCAACGATTGGTGAAAGGTTTCAAACCTATAATCCAAATACGGTAATCATTCATAATTTCCCGATTTTACAAGAGTTGCTAAAGGAGAAAAGCGTTTTAGAAACGAACGGCCAGGATCGGAGGCATTTCATATATATTGGCGGAATTACCTATTTGCGCGGCATCAAGCAAATGGTGGAGGCAATGGACGTTCTTAACCGCCGGAGCGAAGAGAAGCTTGTTCTTGCGGGCAACTTCAGCCCGGAGCCATTGAAAGATGAAGTGAAAGAATTGCCAGGCTGGCGATTTGTGGACGATAAAGGCTGGCTGGATAGAGAAGCCGTCGTGGAACAGCTAGCGAAGGCGCGCGCCGGGCTTGTGCTGCTTCATCCCGAGCCAAGATATATGGTGTCGTACCCGATTAAGCTCTTTGAATATATGGCGGCGGGAATTCCATCCATCGCCTCGAATTTTCCGTTATGGCGCGAATTTGTCGAAGGGAATCAATGTGGGATTTGCGTAAATCCTTTACATCCTGAAGAGATTGCGAAGGCGATGAAATGGCTTATCGACCACCCCGAAGAGGCAAGGCGAATGGGGGAAAACGGAAGGAAGGCTGTAATTGAAAAGTACAATTGGGAAAAAGAAAGCGAGGAACTCGTCCGTTTGTATGAATCGCTTCATCTCCCAAACGAAGCGGTTTTGGACATAAGTTAAAGCAATTAAACGATTCGAAAAAATATCCAAAAAAGGTGGCAATAAGAAATGGAAAACGCGATGATGCAAATGAATGTACCGATGCTTGATCTAACCGAACAATACGCAAGCCTTAAACAAGAGATCAATCAAACGCTCGAGGAGATTATTTCCGGCTCCCGATTTATTTTAGGCAGCCATGTTAAACAACTTGAAGAAGACATTGCAACGTTCAGCAATGTTCACTATGGTATAGGGGTTGCCAGCGGAAGCGACGCTTTGCATATTTCTTTGTTGGCATGCGGGATCCAGCCTGGCGATGAAGTCATTGTGCCTTCGTTTACGTTCTTCGCGACGGCAGGGGCAGTGGCGCGGGCAGGGGCCATTCCGGTGTTTGTTGACATTGACCCAAAAACGTACAATATCGATCCTGAAAAAGTAAAGGAAGCGATCACGGATAAAACCGCGGCCATCATACCGGTTCATTTGTATGGCCAGATGGCGGATATGGATCCGATTGTGGAGCTTGCGAGAAAGCATCATTTGGCCATTATCGAAGACGCCGCACAGGCCATTGGCTCAGCATATAAAGGGAAAAGCCCCGGGGAACTGGGAACGGCGGCATGCTACAGCTTTTTCCCGACGAAAAACCTCGGTGCATACGGGGACGGCGGCATGATCGTCACAAAAGACGAAGAAATCGCCGAGACGGCAAAGATCATCCGCGTGCATGGAAGCCAGCCGAAGTATTATCACCATATTCTCGGGCTAAATAGCCGTTTAGACGAATTGCAGGCTGGCGTTTTGAATGTGAAATTCCGGCATTTAAAGAGATGGAATGAATTGCGCACGGAAAAGGCCGGCATCTATACATCCCTTTTCACCGATTACTTGAAAGAGGGTGTTGTTACGCCATATGTTGAAGCGCACAATGAACACGTGTTTCATCAATATACGATTCGGGCCGAGCGCAGAAATGAGCTGCAGCAATTTTTAAAGGAGCGGGGCGTCAGCACAATGGTTTACTATCCTCAGCCGCTCCACTTGCAGCCTGTTTTTCACGAGTTGGGCTATCAGCCAGGCGATTTGCCAGAAGCAGAAAGGGCGGCACGGGAAGCTCTCTCATTGCCGATGTTTCCGGAATTGACATTGGAACAGCAAGAATACGTCGTGGAGCAAATTGCTTCATTTTACAACAAATAGAGGGGGCTACGAAATTGACAGTGCAACTAGGGCAAAATGTTGTTATCGGAACGGATGTTACATTTGGCGACAATGTCATCATCGGCCATAATGTCGTCATCTATGATGGGGTTTCCATCGGCGAAAACTGCGTCATCCAGGACAATGCCGTGATCGGAAAGCAGCCGTTGAGGGCAAAAAATTCGGCGCTGCCTGAATTAAAAACACTTCCCCCGGCGAAAATCGGTTCAGGGGTGACAATTGGCACATCTTCTATCATTTATGCAGGTGCTGTGATCGAAAACGATTGTTTTATAGCCGATCTTGCGACGATCAGGGAGCGGGTGGCCATAGGCCATCAAACGATCGTTGGCCGCGGGGTTGCAGTCGAAAATGATTGCGTGATCGGAAAGAAATGCAAGCTCGAGACGAATTGCTACATCACGGCATACTCAGAACTTGAAGATTTTGTTTTCGTCGCTCCGGGTGTCGTGACAACCAATGATAATTTCATGGCAAGATCGAAAGAACGATTTGACCATTTCAAAGGGATTACGGTTAAACAGGGCGGCAGGATTGGGGCAAACGCCACGATTTTGCCGGGTAAAGTGATTGGGGAGGATGGAGCCGTCGCTGCCGGGAGCGTCGTGACAAAGGACGTTCTCAAGGAAGAAATTGTGGCGGGCTGTCCGGCCAAAAAGCTGAGGGAAGTCCCTCAAAACCAGCTGTTGAGAAATCAAGAATGACCCGGATTGATATGGCCGCCCTGAAGAAAATGAGGGCGGCGGCCTCCTTCAACGGGGAAGTTGTGGAAAGGGGCATATGAAATAATGTTTAACTTTTGGACCCTCATCCAGTCTAAGTTTGTTCAAATCATACTAGCAGTCTGTTTTTCATTGTTTGCAGGAACCATTCTTACAAGCCATCTTCCATTTCAATCGGCAAAGCTTATGGCGGGGCTCTCCGTGATCTATCTGGTGGTCTTAATCGGCGTATGGCACCTTAGAAAACAGATCGCCTCACTATCATTGCCAGCGTTCTTGCTCTATTTGTTAATCATCAGCTCTTTTTTGGGAGCGGCCGTTTTTAACATTCAAGTAGGGCCAATCAGTCTATTTCCCTATCGAATGATCTATCTCATGCTGCTGTTTGTGACGGCCATTTTCATCGCGCAAAATAGAATCCAACTGGACTTTCGGCGGGTAAAGGTAAAACCGGCATTGCTTTTTCATCTTTTTTGGGTGGTATATGCCATTGCATCGCTAAGTTGGTCACGTTCGCTTAAAATGGGGGCCCTGTCCATTATTTTCCTGGGGATTGGTATTTCCCTTATCTTTTTTATCGTTTTCTTTTTTCAAGAACAGAGCCATTTTCGGCATCTGTTTTATATATGGATTGGCATGTTTCTCTTGCTTGTTGTGATTGGCCTTTGGAATCATGTCACCCATCTCTATTTGCCGGTTTCGAGAATGAAGACGGCCCCGGCTGATCAACATGGCATCCCGACAGCCGTATTTGTTAATGAAAATGATTTTGCGAGTTTCATAGCGGTTAGTTTTTTTCTGCTGCTTTCTTTTGTCCACCAGGCAAAGCATCTCGCGTTTAGATGGATAGGAGCCGTTTTCCTTTTCTTATCATTGTATATTCTTCTTTTGACGTCATCGAGAGCCAATTTTATCGCAGTTTGCCTTGGAATGGGCTTTTGGTTTTTATTTTTGGCAAGCCGAAGGGCGAAAGTCGGGCTGATGGTCATTGGATTGGCGGGAGGTGTTCTCCTATCGGCCATCTATACAGAAAAAGTGCTGGAGTTCATTCATTTTGCCAAACAGATCGTCGATAGTTTAATGATTGGCCCAGCGAAAGAAAATGCATCTGTTGACATTCGCTCCAACTTGATCAAAAATGGCTTGCTGTTTTTTCAACAAAGCTTCGGGTTTGGAATTGGACCCGGAAATGCAGAGTTTTACATGGGGCACTTTGGCAAATATCCGACAGCTGGAATTGTCAATGTCCATAATTGGTGGGTCGAAATATTGGTCAACTATGGGATGGCGGTTTTTGTTGGCTATATTTTGCTATATGCCTGGATTATTTGCCGGCTCATTCTTATATTCAAGCAGGCAAGAGGCTGTGACCGAATGATCAGCGAAGGCCTGATCGGCGGCATGATCGCATTTTCCCTTTCATGCATCAGCCCGAGCTCACAAATTGCCCTAAATTATTTATGGCTATTGTTCGCATTTGCGATTGGATTTATCAATTATTGGAGAATAAAACATGAAGGAGTCGTCTATGGACAGCGAATTGAAAAACTCGATCAATAGAATAATGGGGCGATTGCGGAAGTATTTCCTTCTCTTTTTATTGGTCCCAGTTTTAACGACGGTGGTTGCCTATTTCACAGCAGTCATGTCTTCCTCTTCGTATGAGGCAACGGCCAAAATATCGCTTGGCCAATTTGATAATTCTTCCTACAATACAGTGGCTAAAGCAAAGCAGTTAATCACAAGCAAGGAGTTTCTTTCCGACATTGATGGATTAGACAAAAAAACGGATGAACTCAAAGATAACTTGGACATTTTGCAAGAGTCAGACACGATTATGACCGTTTCATTGACAGATGGAAACCAATCGAATGCTAAAAGGATGTTAAGGCAAATTGTCGATGCATTTTTGCAAAAAAGCGATTCTGAAAAAGACAAGTGGACCGCCTTGTTGCAGCAAAAAATAAGCCAGGTTAAGAATTTGAATGTTTCAAGCGACGAGGGGAAAGTCAACCGGGAAAAATTGTTGTTTGAATTACAATCCAGTTTGTATAAGGTGAAACCTGCGGAAATCATTGATCAGCCGACGATCGTTCCTTTAAAGGCAAATCCTTTGCATCAAGCGGCATTAGGATTACTGATCGGAATAATGCTCAGCGCCACGCTCTTATTGCTACCGGAGATTTTCAGGGAGCGCCATGAAAATAAGGAAGTCGGCGGAATTATGACTTCAATTGAATAAAATTTGAAAAGTCCATTCCAAAAGGATGGACTTTTTCTAGTGCCCCTTCTAAAAAAGTGAGCATCCTTATTTTAAGAACACCTTGTTAGATCTGCGAAATGAGGAAAAACGGTCACGAATCGTTACATCATTTAAACTGGTTTCGTTCTCGGACAATAAGTGCTCTTATTTAGACAATAAATCATCCGGTTTAGACAATAAAATTTTACTTTTGGACAATAAGCGAAAAAACTACTCATTTTATTGTCCGACACAGGCCATTTATTGTCCGATGGAATCGATTTATTGTCGGAAATCCACTGTTTATTGTCCAAATGCCCTGAAATTAGCACTACTACTGAAGAAGTTTGATCCTGTTTTTTGCTTTCATCTTCCTATCTTTTTTACAGGTGAAAATTGATTCTTGAAAATAAGATCTTTCTTAGCTGAAGGGGCTTCGGGTCCCCGGGTTTTTTAATGGAGATCTAGCATTTCTAAAGAAGTGTCGGTTGATGGACGGTTTCCTTTAGATAGGAGAACAGCTTATCTTTCAGTTCATCGCGTTTCAAGGCAAAGTCGATGGAAGCTTGCAAGATCCGAACTTATCACCAACATCATAACGATTGCCCTCGATGATGTACGAATAAACGTCTTCATTTTCCAATAAAGTGTCGATCGCATCGGTTAGCTGAATTTATCCTTCCGCATCCTGCCTTCCGTTTTCCAATATGGCGAAGATTTGCGGGCTCAATATGTAGCGCCCGATAATGGCCTGATTAGATGGCGCTTTTTCAATGGATGGTTTTTCGATAAGCCCATTAATTTTATATAAATCTTCAGATTTCCGGGAGGGGGCAACGATCCCATATTTGCTGACGTCTTTTAAGGGCACTTCTTTTACGCCAAGGATCGTAGACCGGACATTATTGAACTGGTCTATCATTTGCTTTAGCGCGACACGCGGCTGTCGATAATGTCGTCTCCAAGAAGGACGGCAAATGGCTCATCCCCAATGAATTTTTTTGCGCACCAAACGGCATGGCCAGGGCCTAAAGGCTCCTTTTGGCGGACATAATGAATGTCAACCATGTTGGATATATTCTCAACGATTTGAAGGAGCTCCATTTTCCTGTTTTTTTCAAGCAATAGCTCCAATTCCACGGATTAGTCAAAATGGTCCTCAATCGCCCGCTTGTTCCGTCCGGTAACGATGATAATATCTTCAATTCCCGATTTCACTGCTTCTTCTATAATATATTGAATCGTCGGTTTATCTACGATCGGCAGCATTTTTTTTGGCTGGGCTTTCGTTGCAGGGAAAAAGCGGGTGCCAAGCCCCGCTGCCGGAATAACTGCTTTTTTATCAACAATGCTCACTCCTCTATGGTCATTCTTTCAAATGGGAAGCAGCTTCATCACTTGTTGCTATAGTTTCTGTTTTTCGTTTCATTTAAGGAAGCCGTTATTCCGGATATCTTTTTATAAAGCGATAATACCGGTCTGTATTTATGATGGACGAGGCCAATCAGCTCGGCAATGACTTCGGCCATAAGCAGGAGGCTGAACGTGATGGCAATTCCGCCCCAGAGGGTGCTTGCCTCAAAAAGGCAGGCGGAAATGCTGAAGAGCAGGCTGAGCATATAAATGATGCATACCGTGGCTTTGTGGGACAATCCCAGGCTCATTAAGCGATGGTGCAAATGCCCTTTATCCGGAGAGGAGATGGGCTTTTTATGGGCGATCCTCCTAAGAATAGCGCATGTTGTATCAAAAACCGGCACGCCCAAAATGATGATCGGAACGACAAAGCTAAACAGTGTGACACTTTTATAAAGGCCGAGCAACGATAAAACGGAAATGGAATACCCCAGGAATAACGATCCCGTATCTCCCATGAAAATTTTCGCCGGATTGAAGTTGTAAAAGAGAAACCCTGACGTAGAACCAATCAATAAAAGAGCCATTGTCAAAATCATCACATGTCCGTGAGTCCCTGCCATAAATGCGATCGTACCGATAACGATGACCGATACTCCGGCGGCCAGCCCGTCAAGTCCATCAATCAGGTTGATCGAATTCGTAATCGCGACAATCCATACTACGGAGGCGATAAAAGCGAAAGCGCCGAGGTCGATTTTTCCGACAAATGGGATGGCCAGGATGTCAATCGTCAATCCGGACTTCGCTACAATCATCCCTGCGCCGATTTGCCCAATGAGTTTCGCTTTTGGCGATAAACCGATTTTATCGTCTGCCATTCCTATCGCAAGGATGATGATCGCTCCTACAATGATTCCCGTCATTTCCTCCTGATAGAGGCCAGAAATGAAATAGCCGACGACTACGCCCGAAAAGATCCCAAGCCCACCCCAGCGGGGCATAATTTGCTTGTGCACCTTCCGCTCGTTCGGCTGATCGGTCGCTTTAAAAAAATGCGCCAATTGAATGATGAATGGTGTAACCACGAGAACCGTCAAAAAAGAAGCAATCGTTGCTGCAATTAATTGGGTGTTCATGTTAACTCCTTGTTTTTCGGGGCTTTGCAATCGTCATTGAACAGCCCCGTTTTCCATGCGTTTCGGAACATATTGTTGATCTTCCAACGTGCAAATAGCCAGGAATTCTTCCGCAAGCCGCTCTATGTCATGATGCTTTTTAACATAGCGAAAGCTTGAGGCGGCAATTTCCAGTTGCTCTTGTGCTGATAAAGACAGCAATTTCTTTAGCCCTTCCGCAAACGCCTTTTCATCCTCAGGCGGCACGGTGATCCCGGCCCCCGCTCTTTCTACGATGTTGTTATACACCTCTCCCGCAAAAAGGATCGGTTTCCCAATAAGTAAATAATCATTTAACTTATTTAAACTAATTCCATATTTGTAAAGTGGTGTATCGAGCATGGACACCATCAGTACATCAGCGAGATTCAGTGTCGGCATGACTTCTTGTTTCGGTATGCCGTCGAAAAAATAGACGTTTTGAAATTCGCTTGCAAGCGTTTTTAAATTCGGCTTTTCAGGACCTTCCCCAATCAAGACATAAGCGACTTCCTCCGGATCTGTCCATTTTGCGCTTTTTACAATTGTTTCAAGAGAGTTGGCCATTCCGTGGGACCCGACATACATCGCCACTTTTCCGTGCTTCTCCTTGATTTTGCCGATGGCGGCAGCAAGCGAAGTTTCCTTTTCTTTTTCAAAAATGCGGTCCATCTGTATTCCGTTTGGGATGACGTGGATGATCCTTTCATCCACGCCGAGGCTTTTAATATAATTAGCCGCTCCCGGAAGCGTAACGATGATTCGTTCGGCCCGCTTGCATACAAATTTTTCAATTGTCCCAAATAGAAGGACCGCGGGGTGCCTCTCAGACATTTGGCCTAAATCAATCAATGTTCGCGGCCATAGATCTCGTATTTCAACAATGTAAGTCGCTCGCTTCCACTTGCTGAGGAAATAGGCGGCAAGGCAGGCGAACAGGTGGACGGAAGATCCGACAATCGCATCCGGCTTTTCCTTCATCCGCATCCCCCTATAAAGCGCCATGAAAAAGTAACTTGCCATATTTAAAATGCGCTTTACGCCGTTTCCTTTATAGGGAAGAGTCCAGACCCATTCAAATTCAACGCCATTGACGTTTTCGCTGTAATTTTTTCTTGCCTTATTCCGCCAGACAAATTTATAGGCTAAAAAGCTGCTGGCAAAGATCCGTAAACGATGCCCTCTTTTCACAAGCTGATGGGCGATATCATAATGTCTCGTAATCCCTGTTTCTGATGGTTTCAATGCAACATGGTTCAATATCCAAATGTTCAAATGGCCTCACTCCAAGTCCGAGACAATAGTTTGATTAAAGCAAATGATAGTTTTTAATTTTCGTTGCCAATCCTTTAAACGCATTTCTCGTGTCGAACAACGTGGTTGTATGTTCGGCAATCATTTCATAGTCGAAATTCGAATGGTCCGTTGTTAAAATGACAAGGTCAGCATTCTCAAGCAGCTCTTTAGAAAGCGGCACTGTCCGAACCATATCTCCTTTATATTTGAAAGAAGCGACATATGGGTCAACAACCGTCCACTCGGAACCTGACTGATCAAGCTGTTCAATAATCGGAAGCACCGGTGATTCGCGCATATCATCAATGTCTTTTTTGTAAGCAACACCGAGTAATACCACCTTTGCGCCTTTTAGTGCTTTTTGCTCCTGGTTTAAAATTCTCATACAGCGGTCAATGACGAAGTCGGCCATGCTGTTATTGATTTCCCCTGCCGTTTCAATCAAACGTGTATGATAGTGGTATTCTCTCGCTTTCCATGTTAAGTAAAACGGATCAATCGGGATGCAGTGTCCGCCAAGACCCGGCCCCGGATAAAACGCCATGAATCCGTATGGCTTTGTTGACGCCGCCTCAATCACTTCCCAAACGTTGAGGTTCATTTTATGGCATAAAATCGCCATCTCGTTGGCGAGTCCAATATTGATGTTGCGGAACGTGTTTTCCAATATTTTTTCCATTTCAGCGACAGCCGGGCTCGATACTTCATGAATGTCGCTTTCAAGAACCGCCTTATATAATGCAGCGGCAATTTTGGTGCATTCCGGTGTAACGCCGCCGACGACTTTTGGCGTGTTTTTCGTATTGTAGATTTTATTTCCCGGGTCAACCCGCTCCGGGGAATAGGCGATGAATATATCCCTCCCGCACTTCAGGCCGCTTGATTCAATGATCGGCAAGAGCAGTTCTTCGGTCGTTCCCGGATAGGTGGTGCTTTCCAGTACGATAAGCATCCCTTTGTGGACATATTTGGCAATTTCTTTTGCCGAATTTTCAACATAGGAAGTGTCAGGCTGATAATACGTATCAAGCGGAGTTGGAACACAGATCGCAACAGTGTCGACTTCGCGAATGAAGGAATAGTCGGTCGTTGCCGTGATTCGTCCGGCTAGAGCCAGTTCGGCGAGTTCTTCATCAACGACATCGCCAATGTAGTTCACTCCTTCGTTCACCATATTGACGCGGCTTTCCTGAATGTCGAAGCCGATCACTTTAAAGCCAGCTTTTGCTTTTTCCACAGCGAGCGGAAGGCCAACGTATCCAAGGCCAACGACACCAATAACTGCTTCTTTCGTTTCAATTTTTTCGAGCAACGTTGTTTCATTTAGAACTTCTATCATCGTGGAACCTCCTCGTATGTTAGCTTGAAAGGTTGATTCGTTTCGGCTGATTTATACATTGCAAGGACAAGTTCCAATGCCCTCTTCCCGTCAGTTCCTGTTACGGCAGGCTGCCGGTCTTCTTTGATCGCCTGAATCATGTCTTCGATCAAGCATTGATGTCCTGGCTTGCCATAAGGATCCTTTTCAATTTGGCTGACGAAACGGTCGACTTCCTCACGATTCATGCCTTTCACGTCCCAGTGTTCGATGTGTATGGCAGACGGGCCGCCGATCTTGATCGTTCCGTTTTCCGCAAAGATGCTCAGTGATTCTTCGAAATTGCGTGGATAAACGGTGGTTGCTGTTTCGATGACGCCAAGCGCCCCGTTGGCAAATTTAACGAGACCTGTGCATACATCCTCTGCTTCAATGTTTCGCAATCTCGTTGCACTCATGCTAAACACCTCTTGAACTCCACCCATCATCCACAGCATGAGGTCAAGGTTGTGAATGGCCTGGTTCATCAATACTCCGCCATCAAGTGATTTCGTTCCGCGCCATGGCGCCTGGTCATAATAACTCTGGTTTCGATTCCAGCGGACAGTCGCATTCACATGGCTTATTTTTCCGAGCTTCCCGCTTTCGACAATTTTTTTCAGCTCCATCATCGCTGGACGAAAGCGGTTCGGGTGGATGACTGCAAGTTTGACGCTGTTTTCTTCACAGGCGCGGATGATTTGGTCGGTATCTTCAAGCGATAACGCGATCGGTTTTTCAACGATGATATGTTTTTTTGCTTTTGCTGCGCGGACGGCAAGAGCCGCATGGAAACCGCTTGGCGTACAAATATTGATCACATCAATGGCCGGATCATCCAACAATTCGTTGAAATGAATATAGGTTTCTGCATTATATCGATCACGGTAATAGTCCATATGGAAAGGCACGGTATCACATACGGCTGTCAGTTTAGCATCTGGAATTTGTTCAATCGCTTCAGCATGCTTTTTAGCAATATGGCCGCAGCCAACAATCGCGAAATGGATCATGATCAAAACTCCTTTATTTTGTTTCTGACATCTTCATATTCACCTTAACGTATTTACAGGCTCTGCGCGGTTAAGTCTCGGTAAAGTGTTTGTAAAGCGAATGTGAAGAAATATGAAGGAATGTAAAGGCGGATTCAAAAGGAAAGACCTCCTTTCGTGGAATAGGAGGTCTTTCTTGATCTATCAAGTAAATAAAACGTAAAGCACGCCAAAGAGTAGCCAGACGGGTGTGCACATGGCGACACCCCATAGTAAGCCGATCATTACATCACAATTTTCGTTAACGTCCATGCTAGCCTCTCCCCTTTTCGAAGGATTCACTACGGGTAACGATGTTGATTTAAGTTCATGATAAGCTTTAACTATTAAGCCAGATTGATTGGTTTATGAAGATACTGTAAATGTAATGTAATGATTACGAACAATGAAACACCGATATCCGGGATAAGGATATCGGTGTTTTTAATAAACATACGGTCCGATCAGGAACATGACGATCAATACGTCCACTCCAATAAAGTAAGCCACTTTACTGAATAAGCCCCATTCGGCTCCTTTTCCGGCTTTTACTATCGCCAGCGAGAGAAGGCCGATGAAGAGCGGGATGAGATAATGGCTTCCGGCAAAGGTGAGATAGGGCGGCGCGAACGTTTCAAACCGTGCATTAAACAGTTTTTGAATGACATACAATTGGGTGGCGAGATAAAGCGCGATCGCTGTTATTTTCACCCACAGTTTATCATCTTCAATTTCATTGATTTTCACTACATACAAAATGACAAGGAACAGGGCCGGCGGAATAATCCAGACAAAGGCATTCGTCATGACGATAAACGAAACGAGAATAGAGGAAAAAGCATCAATGATGCTATTTTCAAAGTCCGCCTTCGCCATCTTTTGGCTTTCCGCTATTACCTGCTTGTTTTGGCTTGCCCCATAAAGAGTAAATTGATCCCCGCGATTGTTATTCAGCCAAATCACCGTTTTCTTATTTAAATGCATGGCATATTGCGACATTCCGGGTGTCGTGCTGATCCGGGCAGCTACCCATTTCCCTTCTTCTTTTTCCGCTTTATAAACATTAATTGCCTCTTTTTTATGATTAATCGGCCCTGTTGCAGAGAAAAGTAAGGTCGGATCATTCCCCTCAAATGAGACCCTTATATTGTCGGGATTTTCAATCGTCCGCCCGTTTTCTTTATCGCTAAAGAGAATTTTATGAAAAGGCACTTTATTTAATTGGGGAAGAGTCCCTGTTCCTAAATAGGCATAAAACTGTTTTGTCCCTTGTTTCGTCGTGCCTTTGACAAAAGAAACAGCAAGCTTATTACCATCTTCGGCAAAGTGATAGCCGAACATGCTTTCATCGACGCCTTTCGTTTCGGTTAAAACAGGGATTTCTTTGTATCCGGAGCCGCTCTTTTGGAAGTAGGACAGCCTGACTTCCGAGTCGCCTCCCGTTGCGACCAAAAATGAAGCCGAGCCCGGATTGCCGACAACATCCGCGATAAGATGCTTTTCTGTTTTAATAAATGTTTTCTTTAACGTTTCCGGATTTAAAATGTAAAGCTTATTTCCTTTGTAATACATAATAGCGTCCTGACTACCGGCAAGGCTATCAACGTTTTGGTCAATGACTTTTTCGCCGTTTTTTGTAAAAAGAGTCAAGTTCCCATTTGACAGGGCGAACACTTTGTTTTTATTGGCCCAGAACGGACTGTTTTTGTCTGTATGAACACGTATCGATGAAGACTTTTTAACATTAAGCTTATCGTCTACTGTTAAATGCGTCATTTTGCTTTCCGTTGTTGTATAAAGGTCAAAGCCATGATCCCCGCGCCACATGAAAGGGGCTTTATCATCTGAAAGGGCAGGAAGCTGGATAGAGCGGCTCCATTTTTTAGAAGGGAGTTTCGTTTCACCCTTCACATTATGGACGATCACCAAACTGAAAAAAATAAGTATGGCAACTAGAGGGAGGAGAAATCCGGCTATATTTTTATCCGGTTTCTTTTTCATTTTTTCTCCCGTGGCGGAGCTTGCTGTGACATTCGACATGATCATACCTCGCTTTTAATTCTTAAGTATCTGACTAGAAGCATTTCGACAATGGTTTCAAAAATTCCTTTTTTTGAGATTTTTTTGGAGCAAGAAAGTATGCTATAGTCGTAGGAAAGAGGTGAAGAGCGTGCAACAACTACTATTAGAGGAATCATGGGAAAAAGCAATTTCGCAAAAGGACAGAACAGAAATTGAACGGGCGTTCCGGGAAATACATAATGGAGAAGGGATAACGTTTACTCCATTATGGGAAGCGGTGAACCATAAAGGGGAATGGCTTATAACGGTGATCATCAACAATTTTACCAGGGATCCGATCAACTTTGATGGAATTCATTTATCTTATGTAGTGAATGGAAAGGCGGCCGCGGGGTCTACGTTCTACTTGCCGTCGCTGGTTGTTCCGGGAAAGGCGAGCATGCCCTGGACGTTTATTTTTCCGGTTGGAAGTTTTGAACAGGATTCAGTTCTGGAAAAAGGGTCGCTATCCATAAGTTAAGGGCTGCCGAAATTTCTCCGGCAGCCCGTGATATTATCGATAATTAATAAACTGTACGTCAATTGGAAGATCGGCTTCGCGGATAAGAGCGATGATTTGTTGCAGGTCGTCGCGGCTTTTGCCGGTCACGCGGACTTGATCATCTTGAACCTGGCTTTTGACTTTCAGTTTTGAGTTTTTAATGATCGTATTGATTTTTTTCGCGTTCTCTTTGTCAATCCCTTGAACCAATTTCGCCCGTTGGCGGACCGTTCCGCCTGAGGCTGGCTCGACTTTCCCATAGTCCAAGTTTTTAATCGGTACATTGCGTTTAATAAGTTTGCTAATTAATACATCCTTCAACTGCTCCAGCTTATATTCGTCATCTGAAACAAGCGTAAGCTCACCGGTTGACTTATCCAGTTTCAATTCACTTTTACTTCCTTTGAAATCATAGCGGTTAGCAATTTCTTTCATAGCGATATTAATGGCATTATCAACCTCGGAAAGATCGACTTTTGAAACAATGTCAAACGAACTTTCTTTACTCATTTAAGATAAACCTCCTATTCTCGTAATGGTTTCCGACTTTATCATTCTACTCAAGTATATCCGAATTTTTAGCGGTTTAAAATGGTTTCGGCTTTTTTACTAGTGCCCTTTCAGTTAAGAAAGTTCTTATTTTCAAGTATCCATTTTCGCCTGTAAAAAATAGAAGGAAAAAACAGGATCAAACTTCTCTAGTGTGGTAGTGTGGTGCTATTTTCATGGCATTTGGACAATAAACAGTGGATTTCCGATAATAAATCGTTTCCATCGGACAAAAAGTAGCCTCAGTCGGACAATAAAATGAGTAGTTTTTTTCGCTTATTGTCCAAAAGTAAGATGTTATTGTCTAAACCGGATGACTTATTGTCCAAATAAGAGCCCTTATTGTCCGAGAACGAAATCATTTTAAATGATGTAACGATTCGTGATCGTTTTTCCTCATTTCACAGATCTAACGAGGTGTTCTTAAAATAACGAGTACTGAAAACTATTTTTCTAGAAGGGGCACTAGTTCAGCATGGGAGGTGGATTTAAATACCAATTTCGTAGTAATATTTTCTCAATTTATCTAGCAGGTGCAAAATACTAATCACAACGGATTTTTCCAATATTATAATAGATTCGAAAGCTACTAAATTTTACAAGGGGGATTTACATGAAAGGGGAGTCCATCCGCAAGATGGGGCGTTCTTTATTGGCCACGGCTTTAACATTATCCGTTTTGGCTGCTCCTGCCTGGACAAAGGAAGTGAAGGCAGAAAAGCCTCATCAAAAGCCGAAACACGAGGTAAAGCTAAGGTTAATGGAAACGACCGACATTCATACAAACATCGTTGATTATGATTATTACAAAGATGCGAAGACAGAAGAGTTCGGCTTAACGAGAACCGCCACATTAATTAAACAGGCAAGAAAAGAAGTAAAGAACTCGATGCTGTTTGATGATGGTGACTTAATCCAGGGAACGCCACTCGGAGATTATAAGGCAAAGGTAAAGAAGTTGAAAGACGGCGAAATGCATCCTGTTTTTAGAGCAATGAAACTCTTAAACTATGATGCAGCATCACTCGGGAACCACGAATTCAACTACGGACTTGATTATTTAGCGGAAGTATTAGATGATTCTCCTTTTCCATATGTGAATGCCAATATTTATAAGGATGACCATGACAATAATCCAAACAATGATAAAAACTATTTCACACCGTATAAAATTTTAAAAAAGACATTCATTGATGAAAGCGGCAAAAAACAGAAAATCAATATCGGAGTCATCGGCTTTGCCCCGCCGCAAATTACACAATGGGATAAAACGAATCTTGAGGGGAAAGTCATTACGAAAGACATTGTAAAAACGGCAGAGAAATTCGTGCCGAAAATGAGAAAGGCCGGCGCGGATATCATTATCGCCCTTGCCCATTCCGGAATCGGCGATGGCAAATATTCAGAAATGGAAGAAGATGCAGCCGTTGATTTAGCCGGGGTCAATGGAATTGATGCCGTATTTTCAGGCCACAACCATAAGTTATTCCCGGGCGACTTTAAAGGCATTCCGGATGTGGATAACGATAAAGGGCTCATTCACGGCAAACCGGTCATCATGTCCGGAAAATGGGGCGACCATCTTGGCGTGATGGACTTAACGTTGAAAAAAGAAAAAGGAAAATGGAAAATCGCCGAATCCAACATTGAATTGCGGGCGATTTACGATAAAGTGAATAAGAAAAGTTTGGCCAAGCCGGATCCGTCGATTTTGGCAGCCGTCATTAAAGACCATTTAGGGACGATTAATTATGTCCGCCAGCCAATAGGGGAAACAACGGCGGATATTCATAGCTACTTTGCCTTAGTCCAGGATGACCCGTCCGTTCAAATTGTAACGAATGCCCAGAAGTGGTACATCGACAAAAAACTAAAAGGAACGAAAGATGAGGGCTTGCCAGTATTGTCAGCAGGCGCTCCGTTTAAAGCTGGCGGACGGAACGGCGCGAGCTACTATACGTACATTCCTAAAGGAACGATGGCGATTAAAAATGCCGCCGACCTTTATTTATACGACAATACGGTAGCGACCATTAAGATTACCGGAGCGGATGTGAAGGAATGGCTGGAGATGTCGGCTGGCCAATTCAACCAGATTGACCCGAACAAAGAGGGCGAGCAAAACTTAATTAATAACAATTATCCAACGTACAACTTTGATACACTCGATGGGGTTACGTATCAAATTGACGTCTCTCAGCCTGCAAAGTATGACAAAAGCGGGAATGTCATCAATCCCGACGCCAATCGGATTAAAAACCTTGAGTATAACGGTAAGCCAGTTGATGACAAGCAGGAGTTTATTGTCGTAACCAATAACTACCGGGCAAGCTCTAAAACATTCCCGGGTGTAAAAAATGCGAAAGATGTTCAATTATACCCGGATGAAAACCGGCAAGTTTTGATCGATTATATTACTGAACAGAAGAAAATTGATCCGAGTGCGGATAACAACTGGACGTTTGCCGCAGTCAGCGGCCATCCGAACATCGTGTTCGACTCTTCACCTGATGCGCAAAAAGTCGTTCCAGCAGACGGCTCGATTCGCTATGAAGGGGAAAGCTCCGACGGATTTGCGAAATATTCATTCAAGCTTCCTGCCAGGCAGAAGGAAAATGTGAAAGTCCAGCTGCTCGGAATCAATGATTTTCATGGGCAGCTCGACACATACAATGCGAAATTGAATGCAGGGGGGGCCGAATATTTAGCCGCTTATTTAAAACAGCGGGAGGCGACAAATCCGAATACATTGCTTGTTGAAGCGGGCGACATGGTCGGGGCAAGCTCCCCGGTGTCGGCGCTCCTTCAAGATGAACCAACCATCCGTTTTTTAAACAAGCTCGGCTTTGATGTCGGGACTGTAGGCAACCATGAATTTGACGAAGGCGTAGCGGAAATGCTTCGCCTCATCCATGGCGGTCCCCACCCGAAAACAGAAGGGAAATACGGCCCGTTTGAAGGGGCTAACTTTCCATATGTAGCCGCTAACTTGATAGATGAAAAGACGAAAAAACCGATCCTCGATCCGTACGTCATTAAAAAAGTAGATGGCATTCCGATCGGCTTCATAGGTGTTGTTTTATCCGACACGCCAGGCATCGTCATTCCGAGCGGTGTAGCCGGCGTGCAGTTTACGGATGAAACGGAAGCGATCAATAAAGCGGCAGAGGAGTTAAAGGCGAAAGGGGTCAAATCGATTGTCGTTCTTGCCCACAACCCGGCCAACTCCAATTTTGACGGGACAGGTGCAACGGGAGAATTAGTCGATATCGCGAATAAAATCGATGATGAAGTCGATGTGTTATTTGGCGGGCATAATCATGCGTTTACGAACACAGTTGTTGATCATAAATTAATTGTCCAATCCTACTCGTATGGCACTGCTTTTTCTGATGTAGACCTTGAAATTGATCCGGATACGAAAGACATCGTTTCGAAAAAAGGCGAAATCGTTACAACGTACCGGGATAAAATTCAACCCGATGCTGATATAAAAGCGATGGTTGATAAATATAAAGAGGATGTTGCCCCGATCATCAATGAAGTAGTCGGACATGCAGCAGAGGCGATTACCCGGGACCCGAATGCGGACGGCGAAATAACGTTAGGAAACTTGATCGCCGACTCGATGAAGGCGCAAACGGGCACGGACTTTGCGTTTATGAACCCTGGCGGCATCCGCTCTGATATTAATGCCGGGGACATTACATGGGGCGAGTTGTTTACCGTTCAACCGTTTGGCAATGATCTTGTGAAAATGGAACTGACCGGCGAACAGATTAGAAAGATTTTTAACGAGCAATGGGCCGATCCAACAAGGCCGAGATTTTTGCAAATTTCGGGATTAAAGGTGACGTACGACGATTCCCGTCCGGCTGGCGATCGTATCGTCGACATTACCTTCCCGGACGGCAAACCGATCGATCCGGAGAAAACGTACACAATTACGACAAACAACTTCCTTGCCGGCGGAGGCGATAGCTTTTTGACGTTTAAAGAAGGCAAGAACCAGGTTGTTGACATCGTCGACCTTGATGCCCTCGTGAAATATGTTAAGGCAAAAGGGGAAGTCAATCCGAAGTTCGAAGGCCGGATTACGAAGTTGAATAAGTAAAAGAAGGAGGGTGACTCGACTGTCACCCTCCTTTTGATACCCCGGGTTGTTGTAAAATGAAAACATCGTTAAAATAGTACTAAAGGGTTTGAATCTTTGCAGCAGAGGAGAGTGTTTCTTTGGGGTGTTTATTGGATGATATTATTGAATATAACCGCGGTTTTGTTGATAAAAAAGAATATGAGCCTTATTTGACCACAAAGTTCCCGGATAAAAAATTCGTCATTCTTACTTGCATGGACACAAGGCTTGTCGAACTTTTGCCAGCCAGCATGAACGTCAAGAACGGTGATGTGAAAATGATCAAGTCGGCTGGTGGTGTCGTTTCAACACCATTTGGCGGGGTTATGCGCAGTATCATTGTCGCCATTTATGAATTAGGCGCCGATGAAGTGTTTGTCATCGGTCATCATGATTGTGGCATGAGCCACCTGAACCCGGAGCAAACGAAGAAGAAATTTATTGAAAGAGGGATTAAGAAAGAAACCATTGAGGTGTTAGAACATTCGGGGCTTAACCTGGAAAAATGGTTAAGAGGGTTTAATGATGTAACAGAAAGCGTTAAAGCCAGTGTGAACCTTATAAGAAGCCACCCTCTTGTTCCTGACATTCCGGTTCATGGCTTAGTGATCGACCCGAAAACGGGCAAACTTGATGTCATTGAAGCAGGGTATAAAAAGACCAAATAGAAGCAGAGATGAAGGGCGTCTAAGGATGTCCTTTTTGAAATTGGTTATTTTCATAGAATAGCCTAAAATTTCCATGTGGAATTATGCTAACTTTTTCACAAATTAAATTGTAATCAATGGCCGAAAAGGTATAAACTAATAAAGATGACTAAAAACGTTCCGTATCATAAAGTTCTGCTCACTGCATCATTCCGTCCATGGCCAGTCGATTTGGTTATGATAGTGAAAGTTGGAGTGGCTTTATCATGGTATGGCGATTTAAATAGTAAAGGAGGACTTCCAGTATGTCAGAAACATCAACTCAACAACCATCTACTACCGAAACTGCGGCTCAATCGTCTGAAACTCGCCGTGGGCAACTTGATGTGCTTGATCAACTACTTAAACCTGAAGTTCAAGAATCGTTGTCAACACTAGTAGACAATCTTCCTAAATTGGCGGAAATGGTTACGTTTCTCACTGATTCGTTCGACTTCGTGAAGTCAGTATCAACAGATAAAGTGCTGGCTAATGATATTGTCGGCGGAATTAAAGAATTTTCCGAGCCAATTACAGGGAAAGTAAAGGAATTGGCTTCAGCCGCGGTTGAAGCAAGCGACCGTGCGGAAGCCGATCAATCATCAACGATTGGTTTATTCGGGCTTTTAAAAATGTTGAAAGACCCGCAAGTGCAAAAATTATTCCGATTTGCGCAAGCTTATTTAGACATTATGGCAGAACGACAAAAGCAAAAATAATGGATCTACTTACGATAAAGGAATGAACGGAGGGTTAAAATGCAAAAAAAAGTTGTTATTTTGGGCGGCGGTTACGGCGGTCTGCTTACTGCGCTAACAGCTCGAAAATATTTAGGGGCAAATGAAGCGCCGATTACACTCGTAAACCGTTATCCATCACATCAAATTATTACTGAACTTCATCGTCTCGCTGCAGGGAATTTAGCAGAAAAAGCGGTTGCATTGCCACTAGAAAAATTGCTTCGTGGCAAAGACGTCAATTTAAATATCAATACGGTTAAAGAAATTATTCCTGATGAGCACCGCGTCGTTTTAGCAGACGGTACAAGCCTTGACTATGAAGTGCTTGTTATTGCGCTCGGAAGTGAAACAGCGTTCTTTGGCATTCCAGGACTACAGGAACACAGTTTTGTTCTTAAGTCTGTTGATGATGCGAACCGTATTCGTGCGCATGTTGAATCATGCATCCAGGAATACAGCAAAACAAAAAATAAAGCCGATGCAACGTTCGTTGTTGGCGGAGGCGGTTTAACCGGCATCGAATTAATCGGAGAATTTGCCGACGAAATTCCAGCGCTATGCAAAAAATATGGTGTTTCTTTTGATGAAATTTCTTTATATGTTGTTGAAGCAGCGCCAACTATTCTACCAGGCTTCCCTGAAGATTTAGTAGAGCGTGCGCAAACAAGTCTGGGCGCCCGCGGCGTGAAGTTCATTACAGGTGTTCCTGTAACAAAAATGGAAGCGACAACTGTTGAATTGAAAGACGGAAGTAAAATTGAAACGAAAACGATGGTTTGGACAGGCGGCGTTCAAGGAAACTCTGTTGTTGCGAATTGCGGAATTGAAGTTAACCGCGGCCGTGCGACAGTTAATGAATTCCTTCAGTCCACATCGCATGAAGACATCTTTGTAGCGGGAGACAGTGCGGTAGTTATGGGCCCTGAAGGACGTCCATATCCTCCAACCGCTCAAATTTCATGGCAAATGGGTGAGGCAATCGGCTATAACTTATTTGCATACTTAAAAGGCGGCAAAATGGAAGAATTCAAACCGGTCTTCTCCGGAACGTTAGGAAGCCTTGGCCGTAAAGATGCCATTGCGACAATCGGCGAGAATAAAACGAAGTTAAAAGGCATTCCGGCATCCTTAATGAAAGAAGCAAGTAATGTCCGTTATCTTGCGCATATTAACGGTTTGTTTAGTAAACTGTATTAATCCATACGTAATCATCATTTCAAAAGCTGTGAAAATCTTTGTTAAAGATTTCATAGCTTTTTTTTCAACATTTCATTAGACGAAAGCAGCGAAATCTCGGCAAAAAAACTACCTGATTTTTAATTGAACGCCGCTTAGTATTGTAAATTCATTCGGATTTTGTTGGACAAGCGAAAGATATGTAAGAAAAAACTTAGCAAACGAAGCAGATTGTGACAAACATTTCTCTTTGAAGTACGTATAATCATTTTTACAAAGACATACATTGATAAGTTAACGAAACGGATCTTGTCAGGAAGAAAGGGGGACCGGTTGATTCGTTTTCACGCACGTGCTTCATATAGATCATTTTGAAAAAAAGAAAGGAGAGGTTTTTAGTGGAACAGATGGTATCATTAATTTTCATTCTTCTTGTCACGATGAATGTGGTTGTCAATCGTTTGCTATTATTTTTGATCGATAAAGTAGGACAAGCTGTGCAGTTGAATAATGTGAAGCTAGCCTGCCTCTTTGCGAAAAAGGCGTCCGTCCGTAAAGAAGCGGGAGGGAACGAAACGTTTATCAATGCCAACTATCAACAAATGAAGGCGGTGGAGTGGCTGGATACGTCATAAGTAAAAAAACGTGCAATTACATAAAAAAAGGGGGGGATCAATTAAAGCAAACCGGATATGTTTCTTATGGTGGAAAAAACGCAAACCTTATTTGGCAGCGGCCTGGATCACCGCTTGTCCCATGAGGTTTCTATAGAACGCGCGCGGATTTCGGGCAGTCTATTTAGGCTGTCCTTTTTCTTATGTAAAAAACGTGGTATGGTAACGTTAAAGTGTTGTTATGAAAGGTGAATGATGATGAATATTCAATTAAGCAAACTCATTTCGAAAATGGAAGAGCATCTTGATAAGATGAAAAAAATAGACGAACACTCTCCGAAGTTGCGTGAGCATGCCGTCGCTGTTAAAACGCTTTGCGATCTTTTGCTTGATGAAGATGATAAGCCGGTTGTAGAAACCAAAAAGTGGGTTCCCGCGACACCAATTCAAACGCCGCCAAACTTCAATGTATCGTCTGCCCCATCACGCTCAAAGCTTGATGATGACGATGACGCAAACGGTGAATCGATTTTTGACTTTTAATAGAGCGCCATATAGGTCTTTTGATGGATTTATTATTTGTGAGGAAGGATGTATAGAAACCTATTCCCTTTTTTAGTATAATGATTTTACGAACAAACGTTCTGTAAATGATCTATAGGAGGGAATGGGGATGGTAGGCACAGACAATTGGACTGGTTTAGTGAACCTTCTTGGCAATGTCGGCTTTCCGGTCGTACTGGCTATTTACTTAATGAGTCAATTTGAAAAGCGAATTCGAAGCCTGGAAGAAAGCATTGAAGAATTGCAGGATGAATTAGCAAATAAAAAAGTGAAACGAAGGAAATAGAAAGTATGGTTCAACGATAGTTCTCCAAGTGATCATTCCCAAAATTGTAATATTCATGTTTGCGATTAATGCTAAAATTTCGATATGATAAAAGAAAAACGGGAAGTGACATTTCTTATGAAAGTGTTTCTTATTATTGGCGCAATCAATGCAGCGCTTGCCGTAGCCTTAGGAGCATTCGGCGCACATGGCCTTGAAGGCAAGCTCTCGGAAAAAATGCTAGAAGTGTATAAAACAGGTGTACAGTACCATATGTACCACGCCTTAGGCATCCTTGCCGTCGCGCTTATCGCCAGTAAATTAACAAATTCAAGCCTCGTCAACTGGTCGGGATGGCTTTTGTTTATTGGGATTATTTTATTCTCCGGAAGCCTGTACGTGTTAAGTATAACAGGCATTTCGAAGCTTGGAATCATTACGCCTTTTGGCGGATTGGCCTTTATTATCGGCTGGATTCTTCTCGTTGTCGGAGCCGTTAAAGGACTGTAAAAAATGAAGCACGTTGCTTTTGTATGAGCAACGTGCTTTTCTCTTGGCCAGGCCCTGGCAGCACTTCGCTATCACCGCGAAGGATAGGTCGCCATTTGCGAACCGGTTTGTTGTTGGCCGGCATATGGATACGTATATTCGATCGGCTCATCAAACGTAATGTAATTGACAAATACCATTAAAATTAAATAACGCCTATGGGTTTGCGGATCTTCCAAAATGATATGGTCGCGTCCTGCCGCCTCAATTTCCCCTTTAAACGCCTTGGCATTCCATTTTTCATTATTTTCAAATGTACAGTAGACAGTAGCAACCTTCCCTTTGTTCAACCTTAAAATGTTTTCAATGTACGATTGTTCTAATGGCAGATGCCCGGGTGCAGCGATGTCCGGCGGGCTGGGCGGATACATCGGCGAGCCGGGTCCTTGCACCGATGGCTGAGGCACACTGGTAGTTCCCGGGTATGCATAGCTCCCTTGTTGCCGCGGCATTCCCATTTGTGGAATGCTTCCATAGTAAGGAGGCATTCCGATCATTCCATCTCCATTTCCTTGATTATTCATCATACTCCTCCTCTAATGCGTGTTAAAACCCTCTTGGCCCTCTTTTGGCCGAGGTTGGTAAAACAGCAGGATGATAAAGTGGAAAAATAACTGCACATCCCCGTTCACCCCATTTATGTGAGTTTCTCTTTTAATGGTGAACATGTTCATAAAAACTATTTTATTAATATGAAAGGATAGAGAAGTTTAGACCATAAAAAAACTCCCTGAAAAACAGGGAGTCATCACTTATACGTGCAAAAACTTTGGCACGTTTTCTTTTGCTAAAAGGTTTCCTACATAGAAAGAGCCGAATTCGCCGTAGCGGGCACTCACTTCATCAAAACGCATTTCGTAGACTAGTTTTTTAAATTGGAGCACATCGTTGGCAAATAATGTTACGCCCCATTCCCAATCATCAAAGCCGACAGAGCCAGTAATGATTTGCTTTACTTTCCCTGTATAGCTGCGCCCGATCATGCCGTGGCTGTACATCATCTTCTTGCGCTCTTCCATTGAAAGCATATACCAGTTGTCATTTCCTTCCCGGCGCTTGTCCATCGGGTAAAAGCAAACATAGTTCCATTTTGGAAGAATCGGCTTCAAGCGCCCTTGAATCATTGGGTCCGTCTCAGGATCTTTGTCGTTCGAAGGATTGTAGTTGCTCAGCTCAACGACCGATACGTATGAATACGCGGGAATCGTATATTGAGCAAACGTTGTTTTATTAAACGCATTTTCAATTTCATTCAGCTCTTCCATTGTCGGCCGTAAAAGCATCAACATGAAGTCGGCTTTTTGCCCAACGATCGTATACAGCGCGTGGCTTCCTTCTTTTTTCGCTTCAACGTTTTCCCACTTTTCAAGAAACGTTAAAAACTCTTTCGTCGCATAGTCGCGCTCTTCACTTGAAAGGGCTTTCCATGCGCCCCAATCCATTGTGCGGAAATCATGTAAACAATACCAGCCTTCTAGCGTTTGTGCGGCTTCACTCATGAATTTCACTCCTTCAATATCAATGAATTAACAAATTAACACTCCATTATTAACTATACCATACTGAAAACCCGAAACAAAAAAATCCCGCCGTAAACGGCAGGAATGCCATTAAAAGGTTTCATTTTTTGGAATACTGGATAGTTTCCATTCATACATCATAAAAGAAGAAGTCTGAAGGGAGAGGGCTCTATGCATAAACATAATATTGAGGAAGTCGAATGGACGGACCGTGCTCCCCATACGCACCATTATTCGACAAGAACAACGGTAGACTTTGGCCATTCCCATACCGTTCAGGGAATGACATCGCCCGCTGAAAATACAATCGGACACGTTCATTCTTATCAAGGGACGACGACGTTTGAAAACGGCCACGTCCATCATTTTTCCGGCCATACAGGACCACCCGTCCACCTTGCAAACGGGACGCACTATCATGAGTTTTCGGGAACGACGACGTTTGATGACGGGCATACGCATCATTACTCAGGTAAAACAAGTGCGGGATAAAGTTAATAAACAAACTCTCCTTAGAGAAGGAGAGTTTGTTCGTTTAAAAGGATTTTCTTCGGAGGCGAAAAATAAGATAACCAGTTCCAATGAGGGAAACGAAAAGACCGATGCTACCGTATAAAATGAATGAATGGAATGGGGAACCGGGTTCGGGTAAATTTTTGCTTGCACCGCCAGAACCTCCCACAGAAGCGTCATTTCCGTTTTCATCTAAAATGGGTTTAGTATCTTTAAAACGCTTTTTAATATCTTTTCTAAACTGAGAAAAGTTTATATAAGAAGCTATTATTAGCTTCACGGCAAGTCTCTTGAAATGATTAACTTTGTGCCAATATTACCGTTTCTTGGCCTTTTTTCGATTATATAAATTCCGTTTTCTACTTGCAGATCAAAAATATTTTTTTCTTTCAACTTTCCTATTTTATTGATGGTATTACCAGTTACCTCATATTTGTAAAAATCAATCTTGTCCCCGGTACCTATTAATATACGATTTTGAGAATCAACTGCAAGCCTGCTTACATCCATATACTGTTTTGAAAATTCTTTTTCCTTTTTCCTATAAGTATCATAAAGAAAAACCTTGTTTTCGGAGAATATATCCGAATAAAATCTTATATATAGAAACTGATGATCATTCAATATTTTAGCCCATCCTATATTTTTATATGGGATCTTAAACGTTTTTAAAGTTTGATTTGAAACATTATATAAATAACAAAAGCTAACGTCGTTTTTTTGATCTGTAAATAAAATTTTGTTTTTTACAAAGGAAACCCGGGAATTTTCTTGTCTAAATGATTCTAGTATAAATATAGTTTTATTTTTTTTTTGTAAAGATCTCTAAGCATTACATAAGATCTTTTTTTGTTTTTATCATAGTAAATCCAAGATAAATAATGACCACTAAGAGAAGGGAAGCCATTAACCACAGTCTGATTATGATTAGTTATTCTCTTGATTTCTCTGGTTCTCTTATTCATTGCATAAATATTTCGTTGTTCCCCATAATCATCAGCATCAATCCATGTTACCCATTTATTATTTACTTTTATACCTTGTACTGATGAATTATCAAAATTACTAGTAAATAGGATTGTTTTTTTCTTTGTCTTTAAATTGTAGTGAACGATTTTATTTCCTAATTTAGACTTGCTATTTTCATCTATACTCATGTAAATGTCATCTTTATAAAAACCATAAGAGAAAATTTCATGGGAAGGAATCTCGATATCTATATTTTTATTTTTCTCCTCTATTGTTGAAATTTCAGGCCGATTCATTGTTTTGGATAAAGTGTTTTTATGATTTCCTTTGAAAAAATCAAATGAAAAATAAATAAAAATTATAACTGTTACTATACTTAGTAATGTTACCAAATATTTTTTTCCCATAATTGATTGATCACCCTCTGTTTATTAGTTAAATAACGTAATAGTATTTTGAAATTACAAGAAAAAGGTCGTGATTGAATCACGGCCTTTTTTTAATTTACCAAATCATAACGGGATTTTTAGATGTCTCTAAATTAGCTTCATATACCGCCCGAGCAACACTTTCAGAAGAATTTTTTTTCATAAGTTTTCTTTGTTTTTGGAATTATTCCTTTTCCTCTTGGGCTATTTTTTCGTCTCTTTGTCTTTCGAGAGATTTATAATACTCTTCATTTTGTACGTATTGAGGATCTTTTAATGTAACTCCACTAGTGCCCTTTCAGCTAAGAAAGTTCTTATTTTCAAGGATCGATTTTCGCCTGTAAAAAAAATTAGAAGCAAAAAACAGGATCAAACTTCTCTAGTGTGGTAGTAAGGTGCTATTTTCATGGCATTTGGACAATAAACAGTGTATTTCCGACAATAAATCGATTCCATCGGACAATAAATGGTCTGTGTCGGACAATAAAATGAGTAGTTTCTTTCGCTTATTGTCCAAAAGTAAGATTTTATTGTCTAAACCGGATGATTTATTGTCTAAATAAGAGCACTTATTGTCCGAGAACGAACTCATTTTAAATCATGTAACGATTCGTGATCGTTTTTCCTCATTTTTTTATTATATCTAGTTAATTATGCTATATGGACCAAAGATTGTAAATTTAATTTTGGGTAATTTTGTGAAAAAGGTAATTTTCAAAATTGGGGATTAAATTGATTTTTAACATTTATATCATTGTTTGAATCTGTATCTAAGCAAAGTATAGTTTTAGTTTACACCACAAATAACGAGTAATTTTCGTATTTTTACGTTTATACTGGTAAGGAAACGTAGTAAACTAAGCATGGTATAAAAGCATTATGGGAGGTTTTCTTTTTGGGTGATTTATTTTTAGAGTTAAAAGAAAAGGTAGAGAAGGCGTATCCTTCCATCGTTTTTCCTGAAGGTACAGATGAGAGGATTTTAGAAGCGGCAAGCCGCCTTGCAGAAGAAAAGGTGCTTCAGCCGATTTTGTTAGGCAACGTCAATGAAGTTCAAGGAAAGGCAAAAGCGCTCGGGCTTTCATTAGGAGAAACACAAATCATTGATCCGAAAGAGTACGACGGGTTTGATGAGCTTGTCGCTGCTTTTGTCGAGCGGCGGAAAGGAAAGGCGACGGAAGAGCAGGCACGGGAGCTTTTGCTTGATGAAAACTATTTCGGAACGATGCTCGTCTATACAGAAAAAGCGCACGGTCTCGTTAGCGGAGCGGCTCATTCGACAGCTGATACCGTTCGTCCCGCTCTGCAAATCATCAAGACGAAAGAAGGCATTCAAAAAACGTCAGGCGCGTTTATTATGGTTCGCGGGGAGGAAAAATACGTTTTCGCCGATTGTGCGATTAACATTGCCCCATCCAGCTCCGACCTTGCAGAGTCGGCCATTACGAGCGCGCATACGGCCCGCGTGTTCGGAATTGACCCGAAAGTAGCGCTGTTGAGCTTTTCGACAAAAGGATCAGCTCAATCGGAAGAAACGGAGAAAGTGGTTGAAGCGACGAAACTGTTAAAAGAAAAACAGCCAGATTTTCCGTTTGATGGCGAATTGCAATTTGACGCTGCATTTGTGCCGGAAGTAGCTAAGAAAAAAGCGCCCGGATCAGCACTTGAAGGACGGGCAAATGTCTTTATTTTCCCGGGTCTTGAGGCAGGGAACATCGGCTACAAAATGGTACAACGACTTGGCGGGTTTGAAGCAATCGGACCGATCCTTCAAGGGCTCAACAAGCCGGTTAACGACCTTTCCCGCGGCTGCAATGCAGAAGATGTGTACAAGCTTGCTTTAATTACGGCGATGCAGGCATTATAAAAAAAATCCGCTAAGAACCTTCCTTTCTTAGCGGATTTTCTATTCTTCTTCGTCCTCAAGGGAAAACACATTCTTCAAATCGATTTCAAGGTCGCTAAAGAGGTTAGCCCGAATTTTGTCTTCTCTGAAATAGTGGCCAGTTCGCTTTTCAAGCAAATTGACTTCAATCGTCTGATTGTAAGGATCGACAATCCAATATTCCTTAACTCCTGCCTGCTCATACTTATTGTACTTTAAAACACGGTTATTCCTCGCTGTAGCCGGAGAAAGGATTTCAATGACGAGATCAGGTGCCCCAATTATGCGCTTGCTTTCAATTTGGGTTTCATTACAAACGACAATTAAATCGGGTTGTACCCAATTTTTTATGTCGCAATAAGGGGTTTCTTTGTCAACAAATAAACAAATGTCGATAGGCGAAGTAAAAAGTCACAATCTTTACCCCGCAAATACATTCCGAATTCAAGCGTTAGTTCCCGTGCCACTCGTTGATGCTCCGGGATTTAAATAAACTTTTAAAAAAAGTCAGGAGAATTTATCATGCGAAAAACAAGTCTTTTGTTTATATCAACCATATTGTTAGTAGTCGTTCAATTTACTATTCTTTATTTTTGGATAATTAATTGGGAAGGGCTATACTCAACTTTTGGACTACTAATTTGGGGTATCTCCATTATTTTCGGTATTTTAATTTGCGTGCTTTATACTTCTTTAAAGAATAAAAAAGGAATTTACATCGTTTTAAAAAGGGTTCAGCTTATATCCACCTCAATCACAATACTTTTGGTAATTATATCTTTAATTATTGATTTTGCAGTAAAATCAATGCCATAAAGGTGGGAGTTGTGGGTTATTCAGCTACGCTATATTGCCGCAAAAAATGAAGACTGCCGGGATTTTCCCGGCAGTCTGTCGTAAATTGAAAGAATTAAAACGCCCAATTCCCATTGCGGAATACAGGCTCTCTTGTGCCGTCTTCCAAAATGCCGTCGATGTCCATTTCGGCTGAGCCGATCATGAAGTCGACGTGCGTGATGCTGACGTTTAAGCCATTTTTTTGAAGCTCTTCTTCCGACATTTTCTTGCCGCCTTCAATGCAAAAGGAGTATGCGCTGCCAATCGCCAGATGGTTAGAGGCATTTTCGTCAAATAACGTATTGTAGAACAAAATGTTAGACTGTGAGATCGGGGATTGGTGCGGAACTAAAGCAATTTCCCCTAAGTAATGGGAGCCTTCGTCTGTTTCGACAAGGCGTTTTAATATGTCCTCACCCTGTTCGGCTGTCACATCGACAATTCGTCCATTTTCAAATGTCATCTTAAATTTATCAATTAAGTTCCCGGCGTAGCTGAGCGGCTTTGTACTTGTCACATAGCCATTGACTCCGTCTTTTTGCGGAGCGGTGAACACTTCTTCGGTCGGCATATTCGCCATAAATTCAATCCCTTGTTCATTCACGCTTCCTGCCCCCACCCATATATGGTTTTTCGGCAGTTCTATCGTCAAATCCGTGCCTGGAGCTTTATAATGAAGCGCCTTATATTTTTTTTCATTCAAATAATCGACTTTTGTATGCAAGTTTTGGTCATGCTCTTTCCACGCCTGAACCGGATGGTCTGAGTCAATCCTTGTTGCTTTAAAGATCGCATCCCATAATTTATCCACACGTTCTTCGCGAGGTTCATCAGGGAATACTTTGTCAGCCCACGCTTCGGACGCCGCTGCAATCACCGTCCAGCTCACTTTATCTGACTGTATGTATTGCCTGAACGTATTTAACGCTTGTCCGGCTGCCTTTTGCGAATTGGAAATCCGCTCAGGATCAATCCCTTTTAAAAGATCCGGGTTATTGGACGTAATGGAAATGAAGGCGGCCCCTCTTTCGGCGAGTTGAATCTTTTCCTGTGCTTTCCACTCAGGGTACTCTTTAAATACTTCATCAGCGGCTTTTTCATATTTTAAGCGAGACAGCTCGTCATCCATCCAATCAACATGAACGTTTTTTGCCCCGGCTTCATACGCTTTTCTAGCAATAAGCCTCGTTAAATCTGCCGAATGCAAGTTGGAAGAAATGACAACCTCCTGTCCGGGTTGAATATTGACCCCCACTTTTACGGCAAGTTCAGCGTACTTTTCTAAATTCTCCTGAAATGTCGACATCCACATTCTCCTTTTTAAAAGAATTCGCTATCATTTTAACAAAAATAGGTAAAATATTAAAATGACTATGATTATAAATTCTAAGTTGCAAATGAAATATCCTTCTAAAAAGCCTTCCTCTAGTCAAAAAGAACTATTGCCAACCTATGGGCAATCGGTTATCATGTGGTTGTGCTTTTAATAACAACAAAAAAGTTTCAACTAGGGGTGTCCGGTAGTCCGGGCTGAGAATAAGGCGCGATTAAGCCTTTAAACCCTCTGGACCTGATCTGGTTCATACCAGCGTGGGGAAGTTAGAATGGCAACGATCAATGGGGAAAGTGCAGGCTTTCTTCCATTTTCAGGCCGGGTCCTAAATCAATGGGATCCGGCTTTTTTATTGTTTACAAACAAGTGAAGTTGCCTTCGCCTTAAGGCTGTTTTGATCGGCTTATTTTTCTGAACATGCGGGTTTTTTCCGGATCTCGTCCTTTTCATTCAAAAAAGAAAAAGGAGAGATGCAAGTTGAGTCAACCATCCATTAGCGAGAAAAACATTTCCATCATGTCTAATTTTTCCGGAAGCAAGAAAGTATACGTTCAAGGCTCGAGGCCGGATATTCAAGTGCCGATGCGGGAAATTTCTTTAAGTCCTACAACCGGAACGTTTGGCGAGAGTGAAAATCCTCCGGTTAGAGTGTATGACACGAGCGGGCCATACACCGATGAAACCTATACGGTTGATATTACAAAAGGGCTTCCGGCCATCCGGCGAAACTGGGTGCTGGAACGAAACGATGTAGAAGAGTATGAAGGCCGTGAAGTGAAACCGGAAGATAACGGTTATAAAGCAGGAAGCAAAGCGCAAGCAGAAGCTTACCCTGGTCTTGTCCGAAAACCGCTCAGGGCGAAAAAAGGGCAAAATGTGACGCAAATGCATTATGCGCGGAAGGGAATCATCACCCCGGAAATGGAGTTTATTGCGATCCGGGAAAATGTCTCTCCGGAATTCGTCCGTGATGAAGTCGCAAAAGGGCGTGCCATCATTCCGGCGAACATTAACCACCCTGAAAGCGAGCCAATGATTATTGGGCGAAACTTCCATGTGAAAATCAACGCAAACATTGGAAATTCGGCCGTCACCTCTTCTATTGAAGAAGAAGTGGAAAAAATGACATGGGCGACTCGCTGGGGCGCCGATACGATGATGGATTTATCAACAGGGAAAAACATTCATACAACGAGGGAATGGATCATCCGCAACTCGCCTGTCCCGGTTGGAACCGTGCCAATTTACCAGGCGCTTGAAAAAGTGAATGGCATTGCCGAAGACCTTACCTGGGAAATATACCGCGATACGCTAATTGAGCAGGCTGAACAGGGTGTCGATTATTTCACCATTCACGCAGGTGTTCTCTTGCGCTATATTCCGCTGACGGCAAAGCGCGTAACGGGTATCGTCTCACGTGGTGGCTCAATTATGGCGCAATGGTGCCTGGCGCATCATAAGGAGAATTTCCTTTACACCCATTTTGAAGAAATTTGCGAAATTATGAAAACGTATGACGTTTCTTTCTCGTTAGGGGATGGATTGCGTCCGGGATCGATTGCCGATGCGAATGATGAAGCGCAATTCGCTGAACTAGAGACGCTTGGCGAGTTGACGAAAATCGCCTGGGGTCATGATGTTCAAGTGATGATTGAAGGCCCGGGCCATGTCCCGATGCATCTCATTAAAGAAAACGTTGATAAACAAATGGAAATTTGCCAGGAGGCCCCGTTTTATACCCTTGGTCCGCTTACAACCGACATTGCCCCGGGATATGACCATATCACTTCTGCAATCGGCGCGGCGATGATCGGCTGGTTTGGAACGGCGATGCTCTGTTATGTCACGCCGAAAGAACATCTCGGTTTGCCAAATAAAAACGACGTAAGAGAAGGGGTTATTGCCTATAAAATTGCAGCCCATGCGGCAGATCTTGCAAAAGGCCATCCGGGGGCGCAGAGGCGGGATGATGCCCTGTCGAAAGCACGCTTTGAATTCCGCTGGCGCGACCAGTTTAACCTATCTCTTGATCCGGAGCGGGCGCTTGAATACCATGATGAAACATTGCCGGCCGAAGGGGCGAAGACGGCGCATTTTTGCTCAATGTGCGGCCCGAAATTTTGCAGCATGAGAATTTCGCAGGACATTCGCGAATATGCGAAGGAAAAAGGGCTTGATGGGCAAGGTGCAATCGAAGAAGGCTTAAAGGAGAAGGCAAAGGAATTTAAAGAAAAAGGCGGGCAAATTTATTCATAAACGAGGAGCCACACTCTGGCGAAAGAATAGAAAGAAGGGCTGGGATGCTCGATGAATCGCGCTGAAGTAATCGTGAAGGAAATCAAGGACCTTCATGTAAAGCTCGAACAGATGAAAAATGAGTTGAAACAGCTGCAGGAAAGCTGCGAGCATCAGTTTATCGAAGAGCCGTTTATGCGGACTTGCACAAGATGCTGCTATATCGAAGGAACGCACTATTAAAATCGTAAAGGCGCTGCGAAAACTAATCGCAGCGTCTTCTAATCATTTTATAGGCAAAGCAGCAGTATGCATAAAATTTCCGGTCATTCCATTTTTATAATAAAATTTTTAATTTGAAATAACGGCGTAACACTTAAAAAATAATATGTTAACCGAACGTAATGTATGTGTAAAAAACGATTGATATACTCGGTTTTGGACAATGATTGATGTCCTTTCTTTTAGTTTTAGCCTAAAAGAAAGGCTTTTTTTATTTTTGAAGCAATCCGCCTGTACATATGCCAGATGGGGAAATTGTTACAAATAGAAGGTGTTATAGCGAGAAAGGAGTTTTGTATTGGAAGATTTTATGCTCGTTTTGTTTTGTTTATCGATCGCTTTTCCCGTGATTCATTCCATCCATTGTTTGCCCTGGTTCCGCAAGCGTGACAAAAAGGTGAAGCACAATGTTGAACAAGAGAAGGGGATCAGCATTTTAATTCCCTGTTACAATGAGCAAGGAATGATCCAAACATCGATTGAAAACATGAAATCATTATCTTATTCGGAGTCGGAGATTATTTATATTAACGATGGTTCAACGGATCATACACTGTCCCTTTTTAACAAACTGTTAAAGTTAACCCCGAGCTCAAAAGCTCCGCTCGGAAAGCTGACTCATAAAAAGGTAAAAACGGTCTATCAATCTGAGCTTTATCCTCATATCTATGTTTTAGATAAAGTAAATGGTGGAAAGGCAGATTCGTTAAATGCCGGCATTGAATTCGCCAGCCATGATCTGGTTGTAACGCTCGATGCAGATACGATTTTGGCGGACGGGGCTTTATCAGCTGTTAATGGAACATTTGAGGATCAAGAGGTCGTTGCAGCGGGTGGCATGGTGCATGTGTTGCAAACGAAAGCTTCTTCCCCTTTAACTGGCTTATCTTTACTTAAAGCAAACATGTTAATCCGAGCCCAATCGCTAGATTTCTTGAGAGCTTTCTATATTCTTAAAGTTTCGCTGGCACGCTTTCGTTCTCTTGCTATTATCTCGGGGGCGTTCGGCATTTTTAGGAAACAGACGCTTTTAGACGTGGGTGGCTATCGAATAACATTAGGGGAAGACATTGACATAACGTTGCAGATTCATAGATATTTATCCAAACATAAAAACCAAAAGATTGTATTCATACCGGAAGCTGTCAGTTATACGGAATTGCCTGAAACATGGAAAGATTTATTCAAGCAACGCATACGCTGGCAAAAAGCGTTTATTGATTGCCTCATTCATTATCGTTCGTTTTTTTGGAAAAACTTATTTGCCAGGTCGGTTTCTTTTTTCTATATATTTGAGTCATTCCTTGCGGGTACTCTCGCCGTATATCCTATGACTGGAGTATTTGTAGTAGATGGCATCATTAACTATTCTTCCTTTGTCCACTATTTCCTCCTTTACTTGCTTTTTATTTTCGTATTGGGGCTTGCCTATGACATGGTGGCAATTGGAATGGGTGAATACTATGGATTTGCGTACCAGGATAATGATTTCTACCGGTTGCTAGTAACCATCCTCTTTGATATTTTTGTTTACCGATTTGTCATTATTTTTTGTGTGCTATATGGAAGTATCGCTTATTTCTTTGATAACAAGAGTTGGAATAAGGTTTCCCGCACAGGACGGAATTATCAAACGGATTCCCAGTCTGCAGCATAAGATTTATAGATCAAGTGGGAAATAACCTGGTAAGACTCATATGCTACCCTTAATCGAGATATGAATAACCCGATTTTCCTCGCCAGGGAAGCTCGGGTTTTCTATTTAGCTACGAATTTTGACGAATGAATGGAGGAACGTGAATGGCTACACACCAAAGATCGCCAAAAAGCCCTTTCAAGCGGCTTTTGCGTAGCATACTTGCAGCTTGTTTATTGCTACTCTTCTCCGTGTGCGGTTATGGAGGGTATTTGGCTTATAAGCTGAAAACAACAGCTGATGCGAGCAATGTGCTGCCGCGGGAAAAATCGGATTTGCGAAAGAAGAAAGTTACGATTGGAAAGGATCCAGTAACGATTTTGTTGCTCGGTGTGGAAAAGTACGGTGGGAGTGAGCCGCCTCATTCTGATTCAATGATGTTGGTGACGCTCAATCCAAAAACTAAACAAACTTCCATCCTGAGCATCCCGAGGGATACAAGGGCCTATATCCCTATCGAGAAACGAGAAGATAAGATGACTCACGCTTATGCGTTCGGCAGTGAAAAAGGTAAAGGCGAAGCTGTAAATGCAAGCATAGAGTCCGTTGAACATTTTCTCCATGTTCCTGTGGATTACTATGTCACTGTTAACTTTAAAGCTTTTAAAGAAGTGGTTGACGACCTTGGCGGGGTCACCGTCAATGTGCCTTTTTCTTTTAAGCAACATGCGATGAATGCGATCGGCGGAGGCGTGGTCTCTTACCATAAAGGCGAAATGCATTTAGATGGCCGTGAAGCGTTAACCTTTGCGCAAATGCGAAAAAAAGATCCGCAGGGGGATTTTGGGCGCCAGAAGCGACAGCAAGAAGTTCTTCAAGCCGTTGCAGACAAGGCATTGTCGATTAAGAGCGTCACAAAGGCAGATAATCTGCTTGAAACAGTAGGCGACAATGTCACTACAAACATTTCGATGAAGGAGCTTTTAAAACTGAGAAGCTACTACGAGTCCATCCAAGGGAAAAAAATAGACCGTTATGTTTTTACCCATAGTCCAGACACGAACAAGAATATCGGAAACGTTTATTATTTTGAGCCAAAAGAGGAAGAAGTAGAGAAGATTAGCAGGCAGCTCCAAAAAAATCTTGGACTATAGGGCGATATTTGAAATAAGTTGCGAAAATAAGCTTTTGGATAAGGATCCATTACGTCGGGAGAGAAAAATGAAGAAATTCGTGGTCATTTTCCCTTTTGTGTGCTTACTTGGATTGACCTTAGTACCGGACTTTGCCAAATCACCTGCCAATCCGCCCCTTTCTGTTGGCTTAGTAAAGGCGGACAAAGCAAATGTGTATTCGTTGCCGGCGGCAAATTCCCCCATTTTAACCGTTTTAAAAAGGGGAGAAGAATTTCCAATCATGTCATCCTCAGCCGGAGATGCTATGGATCCCATTATCCATAAGGTGAAAAAAGGTGAGACGCTATGGATCATCTCTAACCGGTACGGCATTTCCGTAAGCGAGCTGCAAAAGGAGAACCAATTAACAACAAAAAACTTAAACGTCGGACAAACCTTAAAGATTCCAGGGAAAACGTTAAATTATAAAGTAAAGAGAGGGGATACCATTGGGGAAATTGCTTCAAGATTAAAGGTATCTGCCAATGAGTTAATGAAATTCAACCATTTGCACTCCACAAAGCTCCATACAGGACAAAGGTTGAAAATCCCTGATTATTACGTCCAAATTCAATGGCTTGGAGGCAAAAAAGGATGGATTAAAAAATCTCTCCTCCAATCCAGGAACATAAAGCGGGTCATGATGGGCTGGAACGATAGGGGGACGACGAAGTCTTACATTCAACAAAACAAAAAGACAAACGCAAACGTCGTATCCCCCCGTTGGTTCACGTTAAGCTCTACAGGAAATTTTGTTACAGACTCGGGCGATCCGCGTTTTGTCCTGGAAAGCCATGCCCAGGGCCAACAAGTCTGGCCGTTGATCGGCAACAAGTTTGATCCTGTGTTGACTGGCCGCATACTTGCGGATCCAAAAAAACGCCAAAAGCTCGTAAAAGCACTGCGGGATTCGTTGGTGAAAACAAATAGCGACGGAATTAACGTTGATTTTGAAAACATGAACATTAAAAACAAGCACGATTACGTCCTGTTCATAAAGGAACTTAAAAAGGCACTTGATCCTTTTGACATCATTGTTTCAGTAGATGTAAGCAGAGAAAGCAAAGATCCTAATTGGTCGGGCAGCTTTGACCGGCGTGAACTTGGCAAAATTGCGGATTTTGTTATTATGATGGGATATGATGAACATTGGGGAGGAGGAAGCAAAGCAGGGTCTGTCGCATCACTTCCCTGGGTCCGCGATGGAATCGAGCAGTTAATGAAAGAGGTTCCGTCCCAGAAAATTATCCTTGGCGTTCCGTTTTATACGAGAGAATGGGTGACGGATCGGGCCACCCATAAGGTGAAAAGCTATGATCGGGCGATGCCGGAAGCTGAAAAATGGATCAAAGAAAAGAAACTTCGAAAGATTTGGGATGAAAAAACGTCCCAATACTATGTGAAATATACGGCTAAAGGAGAAACACATCAACTATGGACGGAAGATCGACAATCAATGGCGCTTCGCCGTGACCTCGTGAATGAATACCATCTGCGTGGCATCGCCGTCTGGCGAATTGGGTTTGAAAGTCCTGATATTTGGAAGGCGCTTCGTTCCTTTCGATAAGATCGTGTTTTACGGAAAACAAAAGGCACTGCAGGATACCCGCAGTGCCTTGCTTTAGGTGCTATCACCGAGAGAAAAAGGGAAGAGAACGGCGAAGAAAGAAACATTAGAAGTTGTGAAAAAAAAGAGTCGGCATCTACTAGTGCCCTTCCAGCTAAGAAAGCTCTTATTTTCAAGAATCCATTTTCGCCTGTAAAAAAATAAAAAAACAGAAGCAAAAAACAGGATCAAACTTCTCTAGTGTGGTGCTATTTCATGGCATTTGGACAATAAACAGTT
>NZ_JBBHZM010000013.1:0-97896 GCF_049843615.1 Fictibacillus sp. Mic-4
TATTAGATATACTCCAAGACCCGCCAACTCTAAAAGATAATAATTCTATTATTATGATCATGTCCCCTTCATGTAGTATTTGTCATGAAGAATTGGAAGCCATTTTAAAGAAAGGCGTTTTTAAAAATAAAATGTCAATAAGTTTTTATGCGGAGGCTTTGGATAAAAAAGAATTTTTGGAGTTTAAAAATAAATACCGGAAGCAAATAGATATTAAGCCATTATATAAACAAGATGTTCAAGCTATGAGAGAAGTAATCTTTCCCTTATTTCTAAAACTTGACAGGGAAGGAAAAATAACAAAAGTTTACAGGTGATCACTGTGAATTTCAAAATTATTATTAAAGCATTAAATTACATTTGGAAATATTGTAGATATTGGATTTTTTTATCAGGTTTAAATAGTATTATTTTAGGTATTTTACCTATTGCATCGATTTACATCATGAGAAAACTAATTAATACAGTTTCCTTAATTATTAATAACACATCAAATGCTTATTTATTAGCGTTCTTTTTACTAACTTTACAATTTATTGTTTTGTTTTCAGATTCCATATTAAGAAACATTCAGGGCTATATGGATCAAAAGACAAGTGTTAATTTAGATTATATAATTCAAAAACAAATTTCGCAAAGAGTAAATGAGATGCCTTATATATTTATTGATAATCCCGAATATTATAATCATTTACAGCGGATAAAAGGGAGTTCAGGTAGTCGTTTGCTTTCTCCAATTCATAGTTTATTTTCTATAGTTGAAGCCATAACAAGTGTAACTACTTTACTAGCCTTTCTTTTTAGCATTCATTGGAGTTTGGTTTTAATAAGTATTGTTTCTGCAATTCCAATAGTTTTAGTTATGTCTTTTTTTGGAAACAAGAACTTTTTATTAAATTTATTTATAACTCCAAAAGCAAGAGAGGCTATGTATATTCAAGATCTAATAACTCTTAGGGATAATGCTAAGGAAATTAGGCTTTTCAATTTACATAACTATTTTACAGAAAGATGGTCAAATACTTTTTTAAGTAACGCAAAGGAAACTTTAAAATTATTAAAAACACGAAAAAAAGCTGAAGTAGGTTTAGATGGTTTAACTGCTTTATTTTACACATGTGCAGCTGGAGTAATAATATGGTTAACCAAAAAATCAGCAGTTCGTATAGGAGACTTTGTTGCAATTGGGCAAGCAGTACAAAATACACAAACTTCAGTTAATAAAATATCAACAAATTTAGCACAAATATTTGAAGACAGTTTATTTATTCAAGATTTTTTTATTTTTATGGAATCAAATAAAGGAGAAAGTAAAGCAGAAAAAAATAAATTACCCTTTCCTACAGAATTTAAAAAAGGAATTTCATTTGAAAATGTTTCATTTAATTATTTAAATAGTAAAAGCAAGGCTATTAAAAACATTACATTTAGAATAAATCCTGGAGAAAAAATCGCAATTGTTGGTCATAATGGTTCAGGAAAGACCACTTTAATAAAATGTTTACTAGGATTGTATGATATTTATGAAGGTAACATTTTTATTGATGATATCAATTTAAAAGATATTGATCAAGATTCATTACGCCGAAATGTAAGTGTTATTTTTCAAGATTTTATAAAATACTCTTTTACAGTTAAAGAGAACATAGGGTTTGGAAATATAAATAAAATTAACGAATTTAATCAAATTAAATCTACTGCAATAAAAGTAGGAATCAATAAAAAAATTGAAAGTTTTAATGATGGATATGATACATATATCGGAAAGTACATAGAAGATGGTGAGGACTTATCTGGGGGACAATGGCAAAAAATTGCTATTGCAAGGGCGCTATTTAGAAATGGGAAAATTGTTGTATTGGATGAACCAACATCAGCATTAGATCCTTTAGCGGAGGTAGAAATTTTAAACCAGTTTAAAAAACTAACTGAAAATAAAACAGCAATATTTATTTCGCATAGAATGTCTGCTGCAAAAGTTGCTGATAGAATATTAGTTATGAGTGATGGAGAAATAGTTGAAGAAGGATCTCATGAAGAATTGCTTTTACGTCAAGGCGAGTATTATAAATTGTTTAAAAGCCAAGCGAAATGGTATGGAGAAACGGAAGGCAGGAAGCTTGTATGGAAGAATTAACCTTATTTATTAGAATGGTAATTGGCATCATTTTTTTTAGTTCCTTTATTTCCAAAATTACTAATTTAACTGAACATTCCAATGTAATTAAATCTTATAAAATACTACCAAACAAATTCGTGATGTCCTTTGCCTTTGTGGAAATTTCGTTGGAGTTTTTTTCTTCGTTATTAGTATTATTGGGTTATTTACAAGAAATTGCGTCAAGTATACTTATTTTACTTCTTATTCTTTACTCACTAGCCATTTCTTTAAACTTGTTTAATGGAAGAACAAGAATATCATGTGGTTGTAAGGGTGTAATGGGAGATCACAAACTATCTTGGATATTAGTGCTTAGAAATTTACTTATAATTTGTTTGTGCTATTGGTTAACTCAATTAAAAACAAAATATTTAAGCTTAGAATTTTTCTTTAAACACGGTCATGTTATTTTTGATATGCATGTTTTTGTTATTTTTCTGGGATCATTATGTCTTTTAATTGGATATATTAACCTTAATCGTTTATCTAACATTGGGAAAGCACTAAATAATATAAATACTAGTTTAGAATAAATAGGAGTGGTGTTATGGACTGGTCTGAATTTTTGCTGTGGATGTTAATGCTTATTCAGATGTTAATTATGTTTATCTTTATAAAGCTTGTGGTGAACTTTTTGAATAGATTGCAAGATAAAATTTATCAAATGTCACTTAAAGAAACTCAAGCGCAGCAGCAAGACGACCAAAATGTGTTTAATTGACTTTCTACTAAAATCCTGATTGATTAAACTTTAAAAAAGTTGTAAAAAGGCATATGCTTCCTTATTTTGGGCAAAAATTACCGAAGAAGAACTTAATTTTGCTACCATAATAGCAATGGATTAACGTGAATGTTTTAGAGGAAGGGTTACTATTTTTTATTGAATTTCTTGTTGCAAAATTGGGCATGATGAAAGAGAACATTCACTCGTTGCATAAGGCGGTAACAGTTATGGCAATTGCAAAATTGGAAAATGGCTTGCATGTGTATTATGAAGAAATGGGTGCCGGGCTTCCGGTCGTATTCATTCATCCTCCCGGCATGAGCCATGTCGTGTTTAAATACCAGCGTTCGCTAGCGCAGGAGTTTCGGGTCATTACGTACGATATTAGAGGGCACGGCGGTTCGTCCTGGGAAGACAGCGCCTCATTATCCATCCCGATACTCGCTTCCGACTTGCTTGGGCTATTGGATCATTTAACGATCAACCGGGCCGTCATTTGCGGGTATTCCGCCGGAGGATCGATCGCCCAGGAGTTTGCCTTGCGTTACCCGGAACGAACGGAAGCGCTCGTCCTCTCCGGCGGGTTTCCTGAGGTGAACACCACCATTTTGTCAAAGCAATTTCAACTGGGGATGATCATGGCTGAAAAATGCCCGAACGTCCTCGGCAAGCTACTCAGCTGGACGCATAAAAACAATCAAAACGACCGGGAAGCGCTTTATGCCTATGACATGAAATGCAACAGAATTGCGTGGCGGATGTATTACCATGCCTCCTATCGCTATAACTGCACGGAACAATTAAAAACGATCCAGGTGCCGACATTGCTCTTTTATGGCGACCGTTCGTTTTACATGCATCCGTATTACCATGTCTACAAAAAGCACGTTCCGGCTCACCTTTTGCATGCCGTTATCGTCCCAAAATCCCTCCATCAAATCCCTATTCGAAAGTATGATTATTTTAATAAAAAGTTGGCGGAGTTTCTGAATGGGCTCCAAGCAATATAATGCAGCCGACATAGTTCGGCTTGCATAGTTTTTTATTTATCAGGAATAAAAAATCATCGTACCTCATATCCTTTACTATCATCCCAATAACGGATTTCGCTATGGTCGCTCGCCCAAATCCAACTACCATCCACCGCCGGAATGGAGAAATCACCTTAGAGGAGGATAGGATTATGTGGCAAACATGGCTGTCTGGACTTATTGGTATTTGGCTTATCATTTCACCATGGATTTACAAGTTTGATGGAAACAACGGGGCATTGTGGAATAATATTGTATTTGGTGCCATTATTCTTATTCTTGCGATTTGGTCAGGCACAACGACAAAAAACCAAAAACCTTAGCCGCTTTTTGGTCTAAATGTGTAACAGCCATCCCTCTTCGGATGGCTGTTTTCGTATTATAAAAATGGAGCAATGGCCGTTGCGATACATTCCTTGACTTTAAACCAGAACGTTCGCTCGTTGTAGTGTTCCAGCGTTAGCCTGTCAGAATGGCTGAAATCCGTCTCGAGCACTTGTTTGACCGTTTGAATCAACTCGTGATCTTTAAAAATGCAGTTGATTTCCCCGTTAGTAAAAAAACTTCGCAAATCGAAATTGGCTGTGCCGATATCGCATAATTCATCATCCACAAGAAAGGCTTTGGCATGGAAAAATCCTTGTTTGAACTGGTAAATGGAACAGCCTGCTTTTAACAAATCTTTAAAATAAGGATAAGAAGCTTCTTGAACGAGCGGATGATCAGGTTTTTTAGGAACTAAAATGGTAATTTGGACCCCGCGGGACGCCGCATCCAAAAGTGCCCGATGAATCTCTTTTCCCGGAATAAAATAAGGCGAACCGATCACGATCGACTTCTCGGCTTTTTGAATATGGCGGAGAAAAAAAGAATAAACCCCGTTCCCGTCAGACGGTTGGATCAAAAATTGCTTCTCTTTTTTTGCCGCCTTAGGATAGTAAGCCTCCATATGGAGCAATTCTTTCGTCGCTCTCCTCCAGTCGACGAGAAACTGTTTTTGCAGCGCATGCACGACTTCTCCTTCCAGCCGCATATGATAGTCGCGCCAGTCGCCAAGGTCAGGGTCTCGCCCTAAGTATTCATCCCCAACATTAAATCCGCCAAGGTAGCCGATCTTCCCGTCAATAATCGTTAACTTTCGATGGTTCCGCTGGTTGAGGCGATAAAGAAAGAAAGGGAACCCCGGTTTGTTGCTGAAGGCAAAATCAATCCTCGCCTTTTTAAAGCGTTGGATCGTTTTTTTATCGATCGAGAAGCTGCCGATATAATCGACCAATAGTTTGATGGATACACCTTCTGCCGCTTTTTGCATTAACAGGGAAGTCATTTTCTTGCCAATATGGTCTTCGCGAAAAATATAAAATTGAATGTGGATATGATGAACTGCTTTTTCGATATCTTGAAACAACGCGTCGAAAAATTGATGCCCGGTCGGCAAAAAGCGGCCATCACCATTATGTAAACGTGTAATCGGAGGGCTTATTCGATATTTCTTTTTCCCCAGGTGAAAATCAAGCCACACGAGAAATACAAAAATAAAAAGGACAATCAACAAAATCATCGCGGCCAAACCCCGTCGTCCTCCTTTCCACCAAATGATTAATTAGTATACCCTAAATGCACTGAAAAAATTTTTAAAATTTTTATGGCGACTGAATGCTCATTCATAATTATTTATGGTATAATGGTTTCAGAAAATTCGATTGCTTTAGAATTATTAGCCTACACGCTGTAAAGTGGCTGCATCTCATTTGAAAGGAGCATTACGGATGAATGGCTTGCAAATGTTGAATTGGATTTTGTTTCTTCTTGTAACCGTTTACGCCATTTATTTATTTGCTTATGTCGTAAAAACGCGTTACACCTTCATTAAAATGGGGAAAAAAGTGGAATTTGACCATACCGTAAAAGAACGAATAAAAGCAGTTCTTATTAATGTCTTTGGCCAAAAGAAACTGTTGAAAGATAAAAAAAGCGGCGCGATCCATGTCATGTTTTTCTACGGCTTCATCCTCGTGCAATTTGGCGCCATTGATTTTATTTGGAAAGGACTTGCACCGGGGTCGCATCTTCCGCTCGGGCCATTGTATCCAGGCTTTACATTTTTTCAAGAAATTGTGACATTCGTCATTTTAGTGGCCGTTGTCTGGGCGTTTTACCGCCGTTATATTGAAAAGCTTGTCCGCTTAAAGCGCGGGTTTAAATCCGGCCTTGTCCTTTTATTTATTGGCGGGTTGATGCTTTCTGTTTTACTCGGGAATGGAATGGAGATCAATTGGCATCATCTTGAAATGAGTTGGACGATGCCGATTGCGTCAGGGATCGCCTATTTGTTTCATTGGATGGGAGAAACCCCAACCATCGTTTTATTTTACATTGCCTGGTGGGCGCACCTTTTATTCTTGTTAACATTCCTTGTTTATGTGCCGCAGTCGAAGCACGCTCACTTGATTGCGGGTCCGGCAAACGTCTGGCTCGGCCGGAAAGATAAAGTAGGAAAGCTTTCTTCGATTGATTTTGAAGATGAATCACAGGAAGTGTTTGGCGTCGGCAAAATTGAAGATTTCAACCAGAAGCAGTTGGTTGACCTTTATGCATGTGTCGAGTGCGGGCGCTGCACGAGCATGTGCCCGGCCAGCGGAACAGGAAAAATGCTCTCGCCGATGGACCTTATTCTTAAGCTTCGTGATCATTTAACGGAAAAAGGGGCGGCGGTCACTTCACGAACCCCATGGATGCCGGCATTTGCCTTTACCAATACGAAAGGCAATCAGATCGCTTTCCAGGCTGCCGGAAAAGGGGCAAAGGAAACAGCTGCAACAACTGATGGCAGCTCTGCTTTCAAATTCGAGTACAACATCGAATTAATCGGCGAGGTGATTACAGAAGAAGAGATCTGGGCATGTACGACGTGCCGCAACTGTGAAGACCAGTGTCCGGTCATGAATGAGCATGTGGACAAAATCATCGATATGCGCCGTTACCTCGTTTTAACGGAAGGAAAGATGGACACTGAGGCGAAACGGGCGATTCAAAGCATTGAAAAACAGGGGAACCCATGGGGGCTCTCCCGCAAAGAACGTGAAAACTGGCGTGAACTTCGTGACGATGTTGTTGTTCCAACCATAAAAGAAATGGAAAAAGCGGGTGAGGAGTTTGAGTATCTCTTCTGGGTCAGCTCGATGGGCGCTTACGATAATCGGAGCCAGAAGATCGCCCTCGCTTTTGCGAAAATCATGAACGAAGCGGGCATTAAGTTCGCCATTCTTGGAAACAAAGAAAAGAACTCGGGAGATACGCCAAGACGAATCGGAAACGAGTTTTTATTCCAGGAAATTTGCAATAAAAACATTGAATTGTTCCAGAAGCATAATGTGAAAAAGATCGTGACGATCGATCCGCATGCGTATAACACGTTTAAAAATGAATATCCGGAATTTGGCCTCGAGGCCGAAGTGTACCACCATACCGAGCTGCTTGCCAAATGGATAAAAGAAGGGCGCATCAAGCCGAAGCATGAAGTGAATGAAACGATTACGTATCACGATTCATGCTACCTCGGCCGCTACAACGAAGTGTATGAGCCGCCAAGGGAAATCTTAAAAGCGATTCCGGGCGTCAAGCTTGTTGAAATGGACCGCAACCGCCAAAACGGAATGTGCTGCGGCGCCGGTGGAGGCATGATGTGGATGGAGGAGAAAACAGGACAGCGCGTGAACGTTGCCCGCACCGAGCAGGCACTTGCAGTTCATCCGACAATGATCGGAAGCGGCTGCCCATACTGCCTGACGATGCTAAGCGATGGAACAAAAGCGAAAGAAGTGGAAGATCAAGTGCAAACATTGGATGTCGTTGAAATACTGGAACGATCGTTGTTTAAGCCGGAGAAAGAACTTGTTCATTAAATGTTGTACTTCAGGGGTCGACCAATGGCCGATTCCGGTTCACTTTAAGTCATTCATACAACAAAAATAGCGGATAGGATCCTGCTGAAAAACCAACCATGACAGCAGGACTTTTCGCTGTAGTAAGGGTGACTGAGCGTTCGTTCGACCAAGTTTGAAAACGGTTACGAGAATGAAAATAGAGGAGGAAATGAAAATGGGGAAAACGGTTATTGTCAGCGGAGTGCGTACGCCGATTGGAAAGCTGGGAGGAACCTTAAGTAGTTTAACGGCGTTTGACCTCGGGGGAATTGCGATTAAAGAGGCGTTAAATCGGGCGAATGTTGCTCCGGAGGAAGTCGGTGAAGTCATTATGGGCACTGTCCTTCAAGGAGGCCAGGGGCAAATCCCGTCCCGCCAGGCCGCAAGAAAAGCCGGGCTGCCATGGGAAGTGAAAACGGAAACGATTAACAAAGTGTGTGCATCGGGCTTACGCAGCGTCACTCTAGCCGACCAGATCATCCGTGCAGGAGATGAAGAAGTGATCGTCACCGGGGGAATGGAGTCGATGTCCAACGCGCCGTATCTTTTGCCGAAAGCACGCTGGGGGCTTCGCATGGGAGATGGCCAGGTGAAAGACTTAATGATTCATGACGGCCTTACATGTTCATTTACCGGTGTGCATATGGGCATTTACGGCAACGATGTTGCGAAAGAACTGGGAATTTCCCGCGAAAAACAGGATGAATGGGCATTAAGAAGCCACATGCGGGCGATCGCCGCCATGGAAGATGGAACATTTGCCGGGGAAATTGTTCCCGTGGAAGTGCCGCAACGGAAAGGTGACCCGATCATCGTCTCTAAGGATGAAGGTCCGAGAAAAGACACGTCTTTCGAAAAACTGGCGGGGCTCAAACCTGTCTTTTCACCAACCGGAACGATCACGGCAGGCAATGCACCGGGCGTGAATGACGGTGCAGCCGCCCTCGTGTTAATGAGCGAAGAGCGGGCGGAAAAAGAAGGAAAAGAAGTGCTTGCCACCATTGTAGGGCATGCGGCGATTGCTATGGAGGCGAAAGATTTCCCGAAAACGCCTGGACTTGTCATTCATAAGCTGCTAGAGAAAACCGGGAAATCGTTAGATGAAATTGATCGATTTGAAATTAATGAAGCGTTTGCGGCCGTCGCTTTAACAAGCGCTGAACTTGCCGGGCTTGATTTAGAAAAAGTGAACGTCAACGGCGGCGCGGTGGCATTAGGACACCCGATTGGCGCAAGCGGCGCCCGCATTCTCGTCACACTCATTCATGAATTGAAACGGCGCGGCGGAGGGCTTGGCATTGCGTCCATTTGCAGCGGCGGAGGCCAGGGCGATGCCATTTTGATTGAAGTCAAATAAAAAACGAATATCTGGGGGAGAAAAACATGAACATTAAAACGATTATGGTCGCTGGTAGCGGACAAATGGGATCGGGCATTGCCCAGGTTTGCGCCATGGCCAACTACAGCGTCATTTTACATGATTTAAAAGACGAGTTCGTTGAAAAAGGCATGCAAACGATCACGAAAAATCTTTCACGCCAGGTAGAAAAAGGGCGAATGACGGATCGCGAAAAAGCTGAAATTTTAAATCGGATCGAGCGGTCGACTGAACTTTCAAACGCTGAAAAAGCTGATCTTGTCATCGAGGCGGTTGTAGAAAATATGGACGCCAAATCGCAATTGTTTAAAATGCTCGACGAACTTGCGCCGGAGCACACCATTCTGGCAAGCAATACGTCGTCCTTGCCGATTACGGAAATTGCCGCGGTGACGAAACGTCCGGAAAAAGTAATTGGGATGCACTTCATGAATCCTGTTCCTGTCATGAAGCTCGTTGAAATTATCCGCGGCCTTCAGACGAGCGATGAAGTCTATGAAACAATCGAAGCCGTTTCAAAGAAATTAAGCAAAGTGCCGGTCGAAGTGAACGATTTCCCTGGCTTTATCTCTAATCGCATTTTAATGCCGATGATCAACGAGGCTATTTATGCCGTCTATGAAGGGGTGGCGACGCCTGAAGCGATCGATGAAATCATGAAGCTCGGAATGAATCATCCGATGGGGCCTCTTACGCTCGCCGACTTCATTGGTTTGGATACATGTCTGTACATTATGGAAGTGCTTCACGAAGGGTTCGGTGACGATAAATACCGCCCATGCCCGCTCTTGCGCAAATATGTAAAAGCCGGTTGGCTCGGAAGGAAATCCGGAAGAGGGTTTTACAGCTACAACTAGTGCCTTTTAAAAAAACGAGCCAAACTTCTCGCAATTGGCACTGATTCTATCATTTTCGATAATAAAACGATGACTTCAGACAATAAAATGTTGAAATCCGACAATAAGTGGCTTCAATCGGCTAATAAAACAAGTAATATTTAGACGTTTTGTATCTTTATTGTCCGAAAGGCAAAATTTATTGTCCAAAATCAAGGAATTATTGTCCGAAAATTAAAGTTTATTGTCCGAGGACCAGATAATTTGAACGGTTCCAGACGTTTTTCCTGATCTGGCTTTCCTTCAAAACGAATAGGCCTGCTGCTGTGTTTAAAACCATTTCCCTGGAGGGGCACCAGTACAAAGGAGATTGATGAGCGATGAACCTCACCTTTACCGAAGAGCAGTTGATGATGCAGAAAATGGTGCGGGATTTTGCGCAAAAAGAAATTGCGCCGTATGTGGAAAAAATGGATGAAACCGACCAGTTTCCGCGTGAAATCATTGATAAAATGGCGGATCTTGGCTTGCTTGGAATTCCGATTCCTGAAGAGTATGGTGGAGCGGGAATGGACTTTATTTCTTACATTATTGCCATCCATGAATTGTCGAAAGTAAGTGCGACGATTGGCGTCATTTTATCCGTTCATACGAGTGTCGGAACAAACCCGATTCTTTATTTTGGAACGGAAGAACAAAAACAAAAATACATTCCGAAGCTTGCAAGCGGCGAGTTTCTTGGCGCATTCGGATTGACCGAACCGGGATCGGGTTCTGATGCCGCAAGTTTAAAAACGAAGGCCGTTAAAAAAGGAGACCGCTATCTTATAAACGGATCAAAAATTTTCATCACAAACGCGGGAGAAGCCGACACGTACATCGTTTTTGCTTCCACCGACCCGGATGCCGGCAGCCGCGGGATTTCCGCATTCATCGTTGAAAAGGATACGCCGGGTTTTTCCGTCGGCAAAAAGGAGAAGAAAATGGGGCTGAACGGCTCCAATACGAGCGAGTTGATTTTTGACAATGCTGAAGTGCCGGCGGAGAATTTGCTCGGGAATGAAGGATGCGGCTTTAAAATCGCGATGAGCAACCTCGATGTGGGAAGGATTGGGATTGCGGCACAGTCGCTCGGCATTGCTGAAGCGGGCCTTGAGTATTCGCGTAATTATGCAAAAGACCGCAAGCAATTCGGAAAGCCGATCGGTGCCCAGCAAGGAATTGCGTTTAAACTCGCGGATATGGCGACAAAGGTCGAAGCGGCAAAACTATTAACATACCGTGCGGCCAACCTTCGCGCACTCCATTTGCCGTGCAAGAAAGAAGCGTCGATGGCAAAGCTGTTTGCCTCAAAGGCGGCAATGGAAGTCGCGACGGATGCCATTCAAGTTCATGGAGGGTACGGGTATACGAAAGATTATCCGGTAGAGAGGCTCTTCCGCGATGCGAAAGTTTGTGAAATCTATGAAGGCACAAGCGAGATTCAAAGAATCGTCATTAGCAAGCAACTATTAGGCGAATAAAGGAGAGAAAACCATGCAATTTCAATTATCAGATGAACATGAAATGATCCGAAAAATGGTCCGTGATTTCGCAAAAAATGAAGTCGAACCGACAGCGGCGGAGAGGGATGAAGAGGAACGATTTGACCGCTCGCTTTTCGACAAGATGGGAGAGCTCGGTCTTGCGGGCATTCCGTGGCCAGAGGAGTATGGCGGCATCGGCGGGGATTACTTAATGTACGTTATCGCAGTAGAAGAACTTTCCCGCGTCTGCGCTTCAACAGGGGTTACGTTATCCGCGCATACATCACTTGCTGGCTGGCCGATCTATAAATTTGGCACGGAAGAACAAAAGCAAAAATTTCTCCGTCCGATGGCCGAAGGAAAGAAGCTCGGCGCTTACGGCTTGACGGAACCGGGCTCAGGATCTGACGCTTCCAATATGAAAACGACGGCAAAAAAAGAAGGCGACCATTATATTTTAAATGGCTCGAAAATATTCATTACTAACGCTGGAGATGCGGAAATTTACGTCGTTTTTGCAAGGACGGATATTGAAGCCGGCCATCGCGGGGTATCTGCCTTTATCGTTGAAAAAGGAACGCCAGGGTTTTCATTCGGCAAAAAGGAGAAAAAGCTCGGCATCCGTTCTTCACTAACACTTGAAATTATTTTTGAAGATTGCAAGATTCCGGCTGAAAATCTTCTAGGAAAAGAAGGAGAAGGGTTCAAAATCGCGATGATGACGCTCGATGGCGGGCGGAACGGAATTGCTGCCCAGGCGGTCGGGATCGCTCAAGGGGCGCTTGATGCTGCAGTCGGCTACGCGAAAGAGCGGAAGCAATTCGGCAAACCGATCGGGGCGAATCAAGGAATTGCCTTTAAGATCGCGGACATGGCGACAAAAGTCGAAGCCGCAAGACTCTTAACCTATCAAGCGGCCTGGAGGGAATCAGAAGGCCTCCCTTACGGAAAAGAGTCGGCAATGTCGAAGCTGTATGCCGGAGATATCGCAATGGAAGTGACAACAGATGCGGTTCAAGTGTTCGGCGGCTATGGCTATACGAAAGATTATCCGGTTGAACGCTACATGCGCGATGCAAAAATTACGCAAATTTACGAAGGAACACAGGAAATCCAGCGGCTTGTCATTTCAAAAATGTTATTGAAAGATTAACAGCTGGTTGTAATAACATTGACAGGAGGACGTTATGCACGAACTCGCCGAGCGCATTCATTATAAAGACGAACGTGCACTGGCACGCGCCATTTCTTATGTCGAAAATGACCATCCCGATAAGCTAAAACTGCTTACGGATATCCATTCATTGCAAAAAAAGGCCCACTTTATTGGCTTAACCGGTTCGCCGGGTGCGGGCAAAAGTTCACTCGTCAATCGTTTGATTACCCATTTGCGGAAACAACAGCTTACAGTTGGCGTCGTCGCCGTTGACCCGACAAGTCCGTTTAGCGGCGGGGCGATATTGGGGGATCGTGTACGAATGAGCGGGCATTTTACCGATTCAGGAGTCTTTATTCGAAGCATGGGAACGAGAGGGAGCCTAGGCGGTTTAGCCCGGACAACGAAAGAGACGGTTCGCTTAATGGATGCGTACGGTTTTGACGTCATTTTGATCGAGACGGTTGGCGTCGGGCAGTCCGAGCTCGATATTATGAAAATCGCCGATACGATAGCGGTTGTTCTGAATCCGGGCAGCGGTGACGTCGTCCAGGTTTTTAAAGCGGGAATTATGGAAATTGCTGATTTGTTCGTCATTAATAAAGCGGATTTGCCGGGTGTTCCGAAATTGATGGGGGAACTTCACTCGATGCTCGATTTGGTGAAACATGACGCTCCCTACCGTCCGCCGATTGTAAAAACGATATCCGTTCAAAATAAAGGGCTGGATGAACTGTGGGATCGATTAAAGGAGCATCGGCATTATCTCGAAAGGAGCGGGGAAGGCGAGTCACGCCGGCTTCGTTCCCTTGAGCATGAAGTGATCGAAGTTGTCCATCATGAACTGATGAAAGAAGTGTGGGAACAGGAGGAGCGAAATGGTTTCCCGTGGCTTAGAGAAGTGCAGGCGGGAGAAATGGATCCATATACGGCGGCTCAAACGATACTGAACAGGTGGCGTAAAAACCTGATAGGAAAAGAGGGATAACGTTGGGGAGAAAGGAAGTTCCGTCGCTCGTTAAAGATGAAAAACTTATCCAGAAGCGCCGCGAAGAAATGGTGAAAGCAGCTGTCACACTTTTTAAGAAAAACGGCTATCACCGGACAACAACGCGGGAAATAGCGAAAGCTTCTGGATTCAGCATCGGAACACTTTACGAGTATATTCGGACAAAAGAAGATATTTTATATTTAGTCTGTGACAGCATTTATGACGGAGTCCGCGAGCGCCTTCAGGAAAGCCTGCGCGGCGAAGAAGGCGGTTTGGTCGGCATCAAGCGGGCGATCGCCGCTTACTTTAAAGTTGTTGATGATATGCAGGATGAAGTGCTTGTCATGTATCAGGAGGCAAAGTCATTGTCGAAAGAAGCCCTTCCCTATGTGTTGAAGAAAGAATTAGAAATGACAGGCATTTTCGAAGACCTGTTAATGCAGGCGGCCAGAGGGGGAGAACTGAACCTGGCCCCGGATGAAATTCCGCTCGTTGCCCATAACATTTTAATTCATGGCCAAATGTGGACGTTCCGCCGCTGGATCTTGCAAAAAATGTACACGTTAGAGGAATATACGAAAAAGCAAACGGATTTGTTGCTGAAAGGTGTGCTTTGAACAATCGATAACAACCTTATGAAAGAGGAGGTTTCAAGATGAGTCAACAAGAAGTGTACCGCCCAAAATATCCTGTCCGGTTTGTCACAGCTTCAAGCCTATTCGATGGACATGATGCATCGATCAATATTATGAGGCGAATTCTTCAATCAAGTGGAGCAGAAGTCATTCATCTCGGCCATAACCGGTCGGTCGATGAAGTCGTTAACGCCGCCATACAAGAAGATGTCCAGGGAATTGCGATTTCTTCTTACCAGGGCGGACACGTCGAATATTTTAAATACATGATTGATCTTTTAAAAGAACGTGGAGCCGGTCATATTAAAGTATTTGGCGGGGGCGGCGGTGTCATCATTCCGCCGGAAATTAAAGAGCTGCATGAATACGGTGTTTCATGGATTTTTTCACCGGAAGACGGACGGAAAATGGGGCTTCAAGGCATGATCAACAAGATGCTTGAATTGTGCGATTTTCCGACAGTGACGAAGCTGACGGATGAAGTGGAGAGATTGCCGTCCCGTGATTCTCAGGCGGTCGCGCGATTGATTACCGTAGCTGAGAACAAGGTACTTGAGGAGAAAGAAATTGCGGCAACAGCTGAAACCGTTTTAGAAGAAGTGAGAAGCCTCGAGCAGCAGGTCCCGGTGTTGGGGATTACAGGAACAGGCGGTGCGGGAAAAAGCTCGCTTACCGATGAGCTCGTCCGCCGGTTTGTCAATGAATTTGAAGACAAAACCGTTGCCATCCTTTCGATCGATCCGACAAAACAAAAAACAGGCGGCGCATTGCTTGGCGACCGGATCCGGATGAATGCCATATACAACAAGAGAGTGTATATGAGAAGCTTAGCAACCCGCGGCTCAAGATCTGAGCTTTCTTCTTCCATTAAAGAAGCCATTGCGGTTGTCAAGGCGGCTGGCTTTGACCTTGTCATCGTTGAAACGAGCGGCATTGGCCAGGGCGATGCAAGCATCGTCGATGTTTCTGATGTAACGATGTATGTCATGACGAGCGAGTTTGGGGCGCCGTCACAGCTTGAAAAAATCGACATGATTGATTACGCAGACCTTATCGCGATTAATAAATTTGAACGAAAAGGTTCCGAAGACGCTTTAAGAGACGTGAAAAAGCAATATCAGCGGTCGCGCGGGTGGTTCGACAAAGATTTAGACGAAATGCCGGTATATGGCACGATCGCAAGCCAGTTCAACGATGCAGGGACGAACATACTTTTCCATGCGTTAATCGAAACGATTGAAAAGAAATGCGGCACAAATTGGGGTGCTGGAAGCGAAGCAAAAGAGTATGTTGCGAAGAAAAATGTCATCATTCCCGGAAACCGTGTCCAATATTTAAATGAAATTGTCGATACCGTGAGAAACTATCATAAAACGATTGATGAACAAGTGAAGCTTGCCAGAAAAAGCTATCAGCTAAACGGCGCATTGGAAACTTTAAAAGAGCTGGGAGATCAGACAGAAATAATGATGGAGAACCTTCAAAAAGCGAAGGAACAAATGGAGGAAAAGCTGCTTCCGGAAGCGAAAAAAGCGCTTGAAAATTGGCCGAAGCTCAAAGAAAAATATAGCGGCAAAGAATTCGTCACGAAAGTGCGCGATAAAGAAATCGTAACGGAATTAACGACGAAAAGCCTCTCCGGGCTCGATATCCCGAAAGTCGCTCTTCCGAAATATGAAGACTGGGGGGAAATTTTAAAATGGATCATGAAAGAAAATGTTCCCGGTTCTTTTCCTTACACAGCTGGCGTATTTCCGTTTAAACGGAAAGGGGAGGACCCGAAGCGCCAGTTCGCCGGAGAAGGAACCCCGGAACGGACGAACCGCCGCTTTCATTACCTTTCCAAGGACGATGAGGCAAAGCGGTTAAGTACGGCATTTGACTCGGTGACGCTCTACGGAGAGGATCCCGATTACCGTCCGGACATTTACGGAAAAGTGGGCGAGAGCGGTGTCAGTGTGTGCACATTGGACGACATGAAAAAGCTGTATGCCGGATTTGACTTAATCGCCCCAAGCACGTCGGTTTCAATGACGATCAATGGACCGGCCCCGATCATTCTGGCAATGTTTATGAATACCGCGATTGACCAGCAAGTTCAAAAATTCGAGGAAAAACATGGGCGGAAGCCGAATCGCGAAGAGTTAGATGAAATTAAAGCGTTTACATTGTCTTCTGTCCGTGGAACGGTTCAAGCGGATATTTTAAAAGAAGACCAGGGGCAAAACACATGCATTTTCTCGACCGAATTTGCCCTCAGGATGATGGGGGACATTCAGCAATATTTTATCGACCACAACGTGCGCAATTACTATTCCGTGTCGATCTCGGGTTATCATATTGCCGAAGCAGGCGCAAATCCGATTACACAGCTTGCGTTTACGCTGGCAAACGGTTTGACCTATGTTGAATATTATTTAAGCCGCGGCATGCATATCGATGATTTTGCCCCGAACTTGTCATTCTTTTTCAGCAATGGGCTTGATCCGGAATATTCGGTCATCGGCCGTGTGGCAAGGCGCATCTGGGCAACAGTCATGAGGAACAAATACGGGGCGAACGAACGAAGCCAGAAGCTGAAATATCATATTCAAACATCGGGCCGTTCCTTGCACGCCCAGGAAATCGATTTTAACGATATCCGCACGACTTTGCAGGCGTTAATGGCGTTATATGATAACTGCAATTCGTTGCATACAAACTCATATGATGAAGCGATTACGACACCGACGGAAGAGTCCGTAAGACGCGCGATGGCCATTCAGTTGATTATTACGAAAGAGCTCGGCCTTGCCAAAAATGAAAACTCATTGCAAGGTTCATTCATCATTGAAGAATTAACCGATCTTGTCGAAGAAGCCGTCCTTCAGGAATTTGAACGGTTAAACGCAAGGGGCGGCGTGCTCGGCTCGATGGAAACACAATATCAGCGCGGCAAAATTCAGGAAGAGTCGATGTATTATGAAATGAAAAAACATAATGGCGAGCTTCCGATTATCGGCGTCAACACATATTTAAACCCGAACCCGCCGTCCGATGAAGAATTTGACATGCAGCTTGCCAGGGCAACTAAGGAAGAAAAGGAACAGCAAATCCGGAACTTAAACGCCTTTAAAAAGCGACATGAAAAAGAGGCGCCAGCTGCTCTTAAAAAATTGAAAGAAACCGCATTAAATGGTGGCAATATTTTTGAAGAACTGATGGAAACCGTAAAAGTGGCAAGTCTCGGGCAAATCACGGGCGCTCTTTATGAAGTAGGAGGAAAATATCGCCGAAATATGTGATGCTAGAGATGAAAGGCGGGAAGTGAGAGGCTAAAATGGTAGAAAAAGAGGGTCGGACTCCCCTCTTTTTCTATTTTTTTTAAAAACTATAGCATATACTACTTAGATTTGTTTATAATGAAGAGTATGATTAAAATGAAAATGCCCATAGTATGCCATAGATTGTAGAGAATGAAAGGAAGTGCCGTTCTTTGAGTTTAATGAATGCTTACACTAAAGACGAAATCTTGGAAATGTCCATGGTAGAAATTGCTTTCGAGATTTTAAAAGAAGAAAAACAACCGATCCCTTTTTATGAAATGTTAAAGCGTATTGCTGAGATGAAGGAAATGTCCGATGAAGCCGTTGAAGCCCGTATCGCTCCTTTCTATACGGATATGAACATTGATGGTCGTTTTGTCTGCCTTGGCGATAACAAATGGGGATTAAAAGCATGGTATCCGGTTGAAAGCAGTGAAGAAGAATTAAGTACAACCAACAAACCGAAACGCAAAAAAGTAAAAGACGACGACTTCGATGTGTATGATGAAGACTTTGAAGATGTAGATTATGATGATCTTGAACTTGATGATGAGCTGGATCACGATGAAGACGAAACGGACGACCTTGATGATGATTTTGACGATCTGGACGAAGAGGATTTAGACGAAGAAGATTTAGAAGATGACGACCTCGAAGATGACGATTTATATGATGATGAGAAGGAAGAATAAAGCTCCGGCCTACCGGAGCTTTAAGCTGCATGTGAAAAACACGGCAGCCTAAAAAGTTGCTTTGGCAACTTTTGTTCTTGACTTCTTATGCAAAAGTAGATAAAATCATTTTTGGGCTAAACATAAACGAATTAAATAATTGATAAATGATAACAAAAGTGCCCCCGTATCCCGGGGATAGGTCACTTTTGTTTTTTTGTTTTTTCTAAACTTTTCGCTTGAAGTTAAGATTCCATAGGCACTTATGAAACGGGGCATATGAGAGCATACTTAAATTTGATAATCCAGAGGGGGAAAATTCATGACTAAATACATTTTCGTAACAGGCGGTGTTGTATCATCACTTGGAAAAGGAATTACGGCTGCATCACTCGGCCGATTATTGAAAAACCGCGGACTCCAAGTAACGACGCAAAAGTTTGACCCATATATTAACGTTGACCCTGGAACGATGAGCCCTTATCAACACGGTGAAGTTTTCGTTACGGATGATGGTGCGGAAACCGACCTCGATTTAGGACATTATGAACGGTTTATCGACATCAACTTAAATAAATACAGCTCGGTGACAACGGGTAAAATTTATTCTACTGTCCTCCGCAAAGAAAGACGCGGGGAATACCTTGGCGGAACGGTTCAAGTTATTCCACACGTCACAAATGAAATTAAAGAACGTGTTTTTCGCGCCGGGCGTGAAACCAATGCGGATATCGTCATTACGGAAATCGGAGGAACCGTTGGGGACATCGAAAGCTTGCCATTTCTTGAAGCAATCCGGCAAATTAAAAGTGATGTCGGCTCAGAAAATGTCATGTACATCCACTGTACGCTAATTCCGTACATTAAAGCAGCCGGTGAGTTAAAAACAAAACCGACCCAACATAGTGTGAAAGAACTCCGCAGTCTTGGAATTCAGCCAAATATTATCGTTGTTCGAACAGAGATGCCTGTTTCTCAAGACATGAAAGAGAAAATTGCCCTGTTCTGTGATATTAATCCGAAAGCAGTTATTGAAGCGAGAGATGCGGATACGCTTTATCAAGTACCAATTGATCTTCAAGAACAAAACATGGATCAAATTGTTTGCGATCATTTAAAGCTGGATTGCAAGCCTGCGGATATGACCGAATGGAAGGCGTTAATTGAAAAAGTATTAAACTTGTCAGGCAAGGCGAAAATCGCCCTTGTCGGTAAATATGTAGCATTGCAAGATGCGTATATTTCCGTCGTCGAATCATTGCGCCACGCCGGCTATTATTTTGATACCGACATTGAAGTGAAATGGATTAATTCTGAAGATGTCAGTAAAGAAAATGTGGCCGAATTACTTGGGGATGTAGATGGAATTCTCGTTCCAGGCGGATTTGGTGACCGCGGTGTGGAAGGCAAAATCATCGCCACGCAATATGCGCGTGAAAACAACGTTCCTTTCCTTGGCATTTGCTTAGGCATGCAATTAGCTTCTGTTGAGTTCGCCCGTAATGTGTTGGGGCTTGAAGGGGCTCATTCAAGCGAGCTTGATCCGGCAACGCCGCACGCCATCATCGATCTTCTTCCGGAACAAAAGGATGTTGAAGATCTTGGCGGTACGCTTCGACTCGGGCTTTATCCATGTAAGCTCGTTGAAGGAACAAAAGCATATGACGCGTACAATGAGAAAGTGATTTATGAACGCCATCGCCATCGTTATGAATTTAACAATGAGTATCGCGCCCAAATGGAGAAGAACGGATTTGTTTTCTCAGGTACAAGCCCTGACGGCCGATTAGTGGAAATTATTGAATTGGCAAATCATCCGTGGTTTGTCGCATGCCAGTTCCATCCGGAGTTTGTCTCACGTCCAACAAGGCCGCAAAGCTTGTTCCGCGAATTTATCCGCGCTGCCATTGAATTAAAGAAGTAAGATAAAAACGCCTCATTTTTGAGGCGTTTTTTATTCTTCGAACTCTAATAAAATATCCTTTGTTGTTAAAGCAAGAGCGTGGTAAACATAAAGTGCCATAAGAGCTGACGGAAAGCCGGTCCGGGAACCGTCCTCTAATGGAACGAGTTCTCTTGCTAATTGTGTATCAAGATGAAAATCGGCAAGTGTTCGTAAATCCTGTGCCTCACCCGTCTCTTTTTTTACTGCCGAAATAGCGATTACTCGTGCCGGCGTCTCTTTTTTAATCGCGGCCAGTTGTTTAATCATCTCCAGGTCATCATTAAATCTCGAGGCTACGATAACCGTGTCAATAGAAGTTAATTCATTGAATTTTTCAAGCTCAAGGAGCCGGGACGAAGAAAAAGCCTCCTGGCCAAACACCCCTTCGTAACAAACAGCCTTCATTTCATTCGTTCCGCTAAAATAAATGGCCCCTTCCGATAGTACCGTCTGCGCCAATAACCTTGCCGCATCTTCAATCGCTTCTTCATCTTTTTGGATTTTGTTCATTAACCCGACGAGCTGTGTCGAAAAAATTTTTAACATGATGAAAAATCCCTTCACTTAAATTTTTTTACCGCTTGTCCTGCATAATTAGTATACTTAAATTAATGTTTGATTTCATAATCGATGCAGGAAATTTATTGATAGGAAAGAATTATACATGTTAGATGTTTTGTACGAAATGAAAAACTAGATGGGGTGAGAAAATATGGGTGAGAAAATTTTAATTGTCGATGATCAATATGGAATTCGTGTGTTGTTGAACGAAATTTTTCAAAAGGAAGGTTATGAAACGTATCAGGCTGGAAACGGCGTGCAAGCATTGGCCATTGTGGAAGAAGAAACACCGGATCTTGTCATTTTAGATATGAAAATTCCTGGAATGGACGGGCTTGAAATATTGCGCAGGATAAAGAAATTAAATGAAGAAATTCAAGTGATCATCATGACGGCTTATGGGGAATTGGATATGATCCATGAGGCGATGAAACTAGGTGCGATCACTCATTTTGCGAAACCTTTCGATATTGATGAAATCTGTTCGGCCGTAAGAAGTGAATTGTCGAAAAAAACAATAAAATAATTAATTCCAGAATTGCCAGCAATGATAGCGGTTGCATCGGATAAAAGCTGATAGATTGCGGTTTTCATCACACCCAGGTATGTTATAATTGGTTTGATAGAAAATAAAAAGCGGTTAATCTCTCTCATTCAAACAGCTTGATGTTTGATTACATAAAAATAGCAAATGATAAGAGATGAGATTAAACTTTTTCATTTTATGTGTATCGTAAAGGGAGGATGTTGTAACATGCCTTTAGTTTCTATGAAAGAAATGCTAGAAAAAGCAAAAGCCGAAGGGTATGCAGTAGGTCAATTTAACATTAATAACTTAGAGTTCACCCAGGCGATTTTGCAAGCTGCACAAGAAGAAAACGCACCTGTCATTTTAGGGGTTTCAGAAGGGGCCGCTCGTTATATGGGCGGATTCAAGCTCGTTGTGGGCATGGTGAAGGCCCTCATGGAAGAATATAAGGTGACGGTTCCTGTAGCCATTCATCTCGATCACGGTTCATCTTTTGAAAAATGTGTAGAGGCGATGTATGCAGGCTTTACATCCGTCATGATCGATGGATCCCATTATCCGCTCGAAGAAAATATTGCATTAACGAAACGTGTCGTTGATGTTGCCCATACACTTGGTGTGTCCGTGGAGGCTGAACTTGGACGAATCGGCGGACAAGAAGACGATTTAGTTGTAGAAGATGCTGAGGCAATGTATGCAATTCCTTCCGAATGTGACCAGCTTGTTCGTGAAACGGGTGTAGATTGCTTTGCGCCGGCGCTTGGTTCTGTCCACGGTCCGTATAAAGGAGAGCCAAATCTTGGATTTGACCGTATGAAAGAAGTGATGGAATTAACGGGTGTTCCACTTGTCCTTCATGGCGGAACAGGAATCCCGACAAAAGACATTCAAAAAGCGATTTCATTAGGAACCGCGAAGATTAATGTGAATACAGAAAATCAAATCGCTTCTTTCAATACAGTACGCGAATATATCGCAGCAAATCCGGATAAGTACGATCCTCGTAAATATCTTGGAGCGGCCCGCGAAACGATTAAAGAAACAGTTAAAGGAAAAATTCGCGAATTCGGCTCTTCTAATAAAGCCTAATTTGAAAAAATTAAGCGGATAGCCTCTTATAAAGGAGTGATTGGATGAAATTTTTTATAGATACGGCGAACATTGATGAAATCCGCGAAGCGAATGACCTTGGGATTTTATCGGGTGTGACGACAAATCCTTCTCTTGTCGCAAAGGAAAAAGTAAATTTTCACGATCGCCTTCGTGAAATTACGTCCCTCGTGACAGAAGGTTCTGTCAGTGCGGAAGTCATTGGCACTACCTATGAAGAGATGATGGCTGAAGGAAAAGAATTGGCGGCGATTGCTCCAAACATCACCATTAAAGTTCCGATGACAAAAGATGGCCTGAAAGCCGTAAAAGCTTTCAGTGACATGAATATTAAAACGAATGTCACGTTAATTTTTTCTGCCAATCAGGCACTTTTGGCGGCGCGCGCAGGAGCTACATATGTTTCTCCTTTCCTTGGGCGGTTAGATGATATCGGGCATGACGGCTTATCACTTATTTCACAAATTGCTGACATTTTTGCGATTCATGAAATTAAGACAGAAATTATCGCCGCTTCGATCCGTCACCCTGTTCATGTAACAGAGGCTGCTTTAAGAGGAGCGCATATTGCGACGATTCCGTACAAAGTGATAATGGACTTAATGAAACATCCGTTAACCGATCAAGGAATCGAGAAGTTTCTAGCAGATTGGAATGCTGCAAATAAATAAAATAGAAAGCACCACCTTTTCGTGGTGCTTCCTTACTGATCATTTCTTCAACATGCCATTTTTACCCATAAAAATGGCATGTAATTCCTGTTTTTGTGAATACTACACATGAAGAGTATGCCATCTTTCTTTTTACCAGGGAAATGTATACTTTGTTACTCAAGGCATAAGTGCAATTTGACTTTGACCTTTGCTTTAGGCTTGGCCAAAGCCAGGTTTTCTAATAGCTCATGATGCAGAAGGGAGTTAACCATGGAACAAAAGCTAATGATCAAGGGAGGATATCCTCTTGAAGGTACTGTTCATATAAGCGGCGCGAAAAACAGTGCGGTCGCCTTAATCCCGGCTACAATTTTAGCGGAGTCAACAGTTACCATTGATCAATTACCAGATATATCTGATGTCCACTTGCTTCGCGATTTGCTTGAAGAAATCGGTGGCGTGGCTACGCTTGAAGATAATACATTAACGGTCCATCCAGAAAAAATGATTGCGATGCCGCTTCCGAACGGAAAAGTAAAAAAACTTCGGGCATCTTATTATTTAATGGGCGCAATGCTCGGCCGCTTTAAAAAGGCAGTTATTGGTCTTCCGGGTGGATGTAATCTTGGCCCTCGTCCGATCGATCAACATATAAAAGGTTTTGAGGCGCTTGGAGCGAAGGTTACCAATGAGCAAGGAGCCATCTATCTACGTGCGGATGAATTGGTCGGGGCACGTATTTATCTTGATGTTGTCAGTGTTGGCGCAACGATTAATATTATGCTTGCAGCTGTCCGCGCCAAAGGCCAAACGATCATTGAAAACGCAGCGAAAGAACCCGAAATTATTGATGTCGCTACACTATTAACAAGCATGGGAGCGAAAATTAAAGGCGCCGGAACGGATATTATCCGTATCGATGGAGTGGAGCATTTGCATGGATGCCGCCATTCGATTATTCCTGACCGAATTGAAGCGGGAACGTATATGATTTTAGCGGCTGCAATGGGTCAACAAGTGGTCATTGACAATGTGATTCCGCTTCATTTAGAGTCTCTTATTGCAAAACTGCGGGAAATGGGCGTCTACATCGAATCGAAAGACGACCAAATTATTATATGCGGCAATCAAAAACCGTTAAAAGGCGTTGACATTAAAACATTGGTTTACCCTGGTTTCCCTACGGATCTTCAACAGCCGTTTACTTCACTGCTTGTGAAATCAGAGGGTACTAGCATTGTAACGGACACGATTTATAGTGCCCGATTTAAACATATTGATGAATTGCGCCGGATGGGTGCGAACATTAAAGTAGAAGGGCGTTCTGCCATCGTAAACGGTCCAGCAAAGCTTGAAGGGGCAAAAGTTAAAGCATCGGATTTACGGGCTGGTGCGGCGCTTGTTGTTGCCGGATTAATGGCCGATGGCATTACGGAGATTACCGGGCTGGAGCATATTGACCGTGGGTACGAATCATTGGTTGATAAATTAATGGGGCTGGGCGCCAAAATATGGCGTGAAAATATGGATGTTGAAGAAATGGAAGAAATCAGAAATTCATAGAAAGTCATCTTAGAAAAATACAGCGAAATTCCTGTACTGCCGGATGGTGTATCCGGCTTTTTAAAGGAAGGAGAAGAAGAAGCCATGGAAAGAAGTTTATCAATGGAGCTTGTGCGTGTAACCGAAGCTGCCGCTCTTGCTTCTGCGCGCTGGATGGGCCGCGGGAAAAAGGAAGAGGCGGATGATGCTGCAACTTCCGCGATGCGGGATGTATTTGATACCGTACCAATGAAGGGGACCGTTGTCATTGGGGAAGGTGAAATGGATGAAGCGCCAATGCTTTATATCGGGGAAAAATTAGGGACCGGATATGGACCACGTGTCGATGTTGCTGTTGATCCGTTAGAAGGGACGAACATATTGGCATCCGGGACGTGGAATGCTCTGGCGGTTATCGCAGTTGCCGACCATGGGAACTTGCTTCATGCCCCTGATATGTATATGCAGAAAATTGCGGTTGGTCCTGAAGCGGTAGGACAAGTTGATATTGATGCTCCGACGATCGACAATTTGAAAGCGGTGGCAAAAGCGAAAAATAAAGACATTGAAGATTTGGTTGCGGTTATTCTCAATCGTCCGCGTCACCAAAAAATTATTGAAGAAATCCGGGAAGCTGGAGCCCGTATTAAGCTTATCTCTGACGGGGATGTTGCGGCAGCTATTAATACGGCGTTTGAGGATACTGGAGTTGATATTTTATTCGGATCCGGTGGCGCTCCAGAAGGCGTTCTTTCAGCAGTGGCGCTAAAATGTTTAGGCGGGGAGCTTCAAGGAAAATTATTGCCGCAAGACGATGCTGAACTTGAACGATGCAAAAAAATGGGCATTACCGATGTCAATCGAGTCCTTCGGATGGAGGATCTTGTGAAAGGAAATGATGCGATTTTTGCTGCCACGGGTGTAACCGATGGTGAATTGTTAAAAGGCGTTCGCTTCAAAGGGTCCATTGGAACGACTCATTCCGTCGTTATGCGAGCCAAATCGGGAACGGTTCGTTTTATCGACGGCCGGCACAGCTTAAAGAAAAAGCCAGATCTCGTCATTAAACCTGAATAAAGTCAGGAAAGACCTAAGTGGATCAACACTTAGGTTTTTCTTTCTACTTGATTAAAATGATAGAATTCGGTTAAAATAAGAAGTGCTATTTATTTTTTATACAAATATATTATTCCACTTCTGATCTAACTTCATCAGAAACTCCTTCCTATAATGATTAATTTTTCCCTGTGTTGCATCAGCGTGAATAACAGGAAACATAAAGATGATAAAGTGTGGTGTCATAATGGGTTTATTATTAGCCGAATTAGAAACGAAAAAATTAAAAGAATTGTATGAATTGGCAAGAGAATATAAAGTTGCTTATTATGGGAAATTAACAAAACGTGAACTCATGTTTTCTATTTTAAAAGCGCAGGCAGAAAAAGACGGTTTTTCTTTTATGGAAGGAATTTTGGAAATTATCCCGTCAGAAGGTTTCGGTTTTTTGCGGCCGATCAATTATTCGCCAAGTTCACAGGATATATATATTTCCGCCTCTCAAATTCGCAGATTTGATTTACGTAATGGTGACAAAGTATCAGGAAAAGTCCGTCCGCCAAAAGAAAACGAACGTTATTACGGCTTGCTGCAAGTGGAAGCGGTTAACGGCGAAGATCCGGAAACGGCAAAAGAACGGGTTCACTTCCCTGCATTAACCGCTCTTTACCCGGAGAAAAAAATGGTGCTTGAAACGGAAGGATCGAACTTGTCAACAAGAATCATTGACATGATCTCTCCTGTTGGTTTTGGCCAGCGCGGATTGATTGTCGCTCCTCCGAAAGCTGGTAAGACAAGCCTTTTAAAGGAAATTGCGCATAGCATTTCAACGAATCATCCGGAATCGGAGCTAATTGTTTTATTAATTGACGAACGCCCGGAAGAAGTAACCGATATTGAGCGCTCAGTTAAGGGGGAAGTTGTTAGTTCCACCTTTGATGAAGTGCCTGAAAACCATATTAAAGTCGCAGAGCTTGTGTTAGAGCGTGCAATGCGTCTTGTTGAACATAAGAAAGATGTTGTTATTCTTTTAGATAGTATAACTCGTCTGGCCCGTGCCTATAACTTAGTCATTCCGCCGAGCGGCCGTACGCTATCCGGAGGGATTGACCCGGCAGCGTTCCACCGTCCAAAACGATTTTTCGGGGCGGCAAGGAATATTGAAGAAGGCGGCAGTTTAACGATTTTAGCGACAGCCCTTATTGAAACTGGTTCACGAATGGATGATGTCATCTATGAAGAATTCAAAGGGACAGGCAATATGGAGCTTCACCTTGACCGTAAACTGGCTGAACGCCGCATTTTCCCTGCGATCGATATTCGCCGTTCAGGAACACGTAAAGAAGAAATGCTCATTCAAAAAGATCATTTGGAATCATTATGGGCTATTCGCAAAACGATGGATGATTCGTTTGATTTTGTTGAATCATTCTTAAAACGGTTGAAGAAAACAGCGAACAACGAAGAGTTCTTTGAGTTGTTTGAAGCGGAAAAAATGGGGTTAGGCAAACGTGTAAAAACCGTGTCGAACTAAAACGGTTGTTGAGTGGTTGAAAAAATAGTCGAACCCTGTTATACTGATACTATGTGTTTATTTAAACTCTGTTTCCACAGGATTCAGGGCAGAAGGAGTTGAGAACGAATGAAAGCTGGAATTCATCCAAACTACAATAAAGTAACAGTTCGTTGTGCTTGCGGTAACGAGTTTGAAACTGGTTCTGTAAAGCAAAATATTACTGTTGAGGTTTGTTCTGAGTGTCACCCGTTCTATACTGGACGTCAAAAATTTGCTGACGCAGGTGGACGTGTGGATCGCTTTAAGAAAAAATACAACCTTAAGTAAATTGCAAGTTGGAAGAGGGCAGGAAAACTTCTTGCTCTCTTTTTTACTGTTTTTAACCTGCGCCCGTCCTCAAAAAAGTACATTGAAATGCCGTGTATGATTTAGAGGTGAAGGAGGCGCTTATGTTTTTTAGACGACTTTTTAACGTTTACATAAATGAATCGACCCATTGTTAAACGCTTGAGGAGGGGCGCTTTATGTATGAAATTAAACAGAACGGCTGGCTTGAAGTCATTTGCGGCAGCATGTTTTCCGGAAAATCGGAAGAATTGATTCGCCGGGTGCGACGCGCTAAATACGCGAAACAAAATGTGGAAGTATATAAACCGGTTATTGATAACCGTTATAGTGAAGTATCCGTTGTTTCTCATACGGGTTCAGCTATTATTGCAAAGCCCGTTGAGCATTCGGCAGCTATTTTAACAGCTGTGTCTCCTGATGCAGACGTTGTAGCGATTGACGAAGTGCAATTTTTTGATCACGGCATCATTTCAGTCGTTCAAAAATTGGCAAACAAAGGGATCCGTGTGATTGCAGCCGGCCTTGACCTGGATTTTCGCGGTGAACCGTTTGGCCCGATGCCTGAATTAATGGCGCTTGCAGAATATGTGACAAAGCTTCAGGCCATCTGTCTTGTTTGCGGTTCTCCTGCCAGCCGAACGCAACGTTTAATTAACGGTAAACCAGCCTGTTACGATGATCCGATTATTTTAGTAGGGGCTTCGGAATCGTATGAAGCACGATGCAGACATTGCCATGAAGTTCCGGGTAAAGATGAGTATAGCCCAACAGAAAATAGCATGAAGATCGCGGAAAAGAACACCTGACACTACTTTGTCAGGTGTCTCTTTTTTTCATAAAAGAATGGTGACTGGAGAAGCTAATGGCAAGGAGGTGTTTGCTCTGTGAAAAAGGTGGGAGGCGCTCTCGTTCTCGTGATGCTTCTTAGTGCATGTTCACTATTAAACACGCCGAAAGCAACTGAAAAATATGAACCATCTGCATATAAAAATAATGTTCGTGATCATCTAGCGGGCCATGGTCCTATTCATTATGGAATAACGAAAACGAATCCGAAGTTTAACTACAGTCAGGATACGAATATGAATCCACACGATTATCGAAGTTTAAATCAACAACGGTTTAACATTTCCGATGATCAGGATAAAATCCGCCAGATCGTCAAAGATGAAACTGGCATCAATCCACAAATGGTTACGATTAACGGGCATTATGCACATGTTCATATTAATGTTCCTTCTAATATGTCCAAAAAAGAGAAGGCAAATCTTCACCGAAAGCTTATGGAAGCATTTGGGCGAGCGATTCCGCGCTATAAATTTTCGGTCAAAATAGATAGCAATCATTAAAGGCAAGACCCGCTTCTTCTTTCAAGAGACGGGTCTTGTTCGTTGCCGGAGCTCTTCGGCAAATAAAAAGCGGGTTTTGGAAAATAAAATGGACATTTTAGAAAATAAAATTAGCGTTTTGGAAAATAAAACAATGATTTTGGAAAATAAATCACTAAATTTGGCTTAAAAAATAAAAAAAGCATTCAAACTTGTTCTCAAGTTTGAACGAAGTTTTTATTTCACGCGTCTTGCCGCTTGTTGTAGCGGATCCCACACACCGTTAAATGGCGGAGCGTAAGAGAGATCCAAATCTTCTAAGTCATGCAGTGTCATCCCATTATATAAGGCGACTGAAAGAACGTCAATGCGCTTGTCTACACCCTGTTTTCCGATGATTTGGCCGCCTAATAAACGTTGGCTGGTAACGTCATAAACTAATTTAATGTGTTGGCTTTCCGCCCCGGGATAGTACCCTGCAATGTCTTTTCCTTTCAATTGAATGGAATCAGCGTTGAAATGAAGCTGTTTTGCTTCTTTAAATGAAAGCCCGGTTTTGCCGAGAGAAAGGTCCATAAATTGAATGATCGATGAGCCGACAATCCCTTTAAATGTACGGCGAATTCCAGCCATATTTAATCCGGCAATCCGGCCCTGTTTATTCGCTGTCGTCCCGAGCGGAATATGGTCATTGATTTCTTTTATTCGGTGATAATGGGTCGCGCAATCGCCGGCAGCATATATATTTTCAACATTCGTTTCCATGTAAGGATTTACGATGATCGCTTTTTTTCGGTTCAATTGAATTCCGGTTCCTTCAAGAAAGTCTGTATTTGGTTGTACGCCAACGGATACGATGACGAGATCGGTTGCATATGAGTTTTTATTCGTTTCAATAAACTGAACGCGGCCATTTCCTTTGAAACCTTGAACTTCTTCGTTTAAGCAGACATCGATGTGATGCTTTTTCGCCTCGTCATGGATCAAAGCCGCCATATCTTCGTCAAAAATGTTGGCCAATTGAGAACCACGTTGAATGATTCGCACTTTTTTACCTAAACGGATCAAGTTTTCCGCCATTTCGAGCCCGATATAGCCTCCGCCAATAATCGTAATATCACGTGATTGTTCAAGATCCGGCAGCAAGTTTTCGACATCAGGAATCGTTTTGATCACGTGTATTCCTTGAAGATTGTTTCCTTCCCAGTCCGGCATGAGCGGATGGACACCTGTTGCGATCAATAACTTGTCGTAAGAAATTGTAAATGGTTTTCCGGTCGCTGTATGTATACCCATTACTTTCTGTTCGTTTGGATCGATTTTTTGCACTTCATGCGCTACCCGTGCATCAATCCCATACTTTTTTCGAAAGGTAGCGACATCCCGGGCAATGAGCCGGTCGGTCGATGGAATTAATCCGCCGACGACATAAGGGAGACCGCATTGACCATAAGAATAAATCGTTCCTTTTTCAAGAGTAATGACATTGGCTTTTTCGTCATGCCTGACAATTTGCATCGCAGCGCTCATTCCGGCAGCATCACCGCCAATAATGCAGTAATTCATTTCATTTCCCCCTCGTTTTGATGAGAGTCCCCTTTCCTCATACAATAAGTGGAAGGAAGAGGATGTTCATACGTTAGTATACCCTGTAAAAAACAAGAAGTAACCCTTTTATGACGACCAAGAACTGACTCTCACTTTCGAACATTCATAGAGAGAGGTGGGAACAAATCATGCTTGAAATCAAATCAAATGGGGCCGATTGGAACGATCCGCCGAATCCGCTAACGGTATTGTATAAAAAGCTTGAACAAAAGCCGCTTGACCCGATTTATGAATCGATTGGCAATTTCATCATTAATGTAAATCCGGTAACCGTCACTCAAAACGACCGCCGTTACAGTGGATGCAAACAGTTTATCGGCCATTTTGCCACGATTCCATTCGTCTTTAACATTATTACTGATGAAAAAGTAGTAATCGAACGTTTGACAAAAGCGATTCGGATGAACCAGGAGCGGGCCGATTATGCAGCGCTGAAAAACCGGACGAATTCATTTACATAAATCTCATTTTGACGGCATTTCTAAAAACTATTATAATTATACTGTTATGCCATTAAAATGAGGTGAAGAGCGTGTTTGAACGTTTGGAAACAATCGAAGCTCGTTATGATAAGTTAAATGAACTGTTAAGTGACCCGGAAGTCATTAACGATGCCAATAAATTACGTGAATATTCGAAAGAGCAATCTTCTTTGCAGGAGACGGTTGCCGCCTATCGTGAGTATAAAGAAGCGAAAGAGCAGCTTGATGAGGCGAAAATGATGCTCGAAGAAAAGCTTGACCCGGAAATGACGGCAATGGTGAAAGAAGAGATTGCCGATCTTGAAAGCAAGCTTGAAGATTTGACGCAAAAGCTAAAAGTGTTATTATTGCCAAAAGATCCGAATGATGAAAAGAACGTTATCGTTGAAATTCGCGGGGCTGCCGGCGGTGACGAAGCAGCTCTATTTGCCGGTGACCTTTATAAAATGTACAGCCGTTATGCGGAAATGCAAGGCTGGAAAACGGAAGTCATCGAAGCAAACTATACAGAACTCGGCGGCTATAAAGAGATTATTTTTATGATTAACGGGAATGGCGCTTATTCCAGGTTAAAATATGAAAATGGCGCTCACCGCGTCCAACGTGTTCCTGCAACGGAGTCCGGCGGCCGTATTCATACGTCTACGGCAACGGTCGCAGTTTTGCCGGAAGCGGAAGAAGTCGAAGTGGAAATCCATGAAAAAGATATCCGCGTTGATACGTTTACATCGAGCGGACCTGGCGGGCAATCGGTTAATACGACGCAGTCAGCCGTTCGTTTGACGCACTTGCCAACAGGGATTGTCGTATCGTGCCAGGATGAAAAATCGCAAATTAAGAACAAAGAAAAGGCGATGAAAGTTCTCCGCGCCCGCGTATATGACAAGTTCCAGCAAGAAAAGCAAAAAGAGTACGATGAAAACCGCAAGTCGGCGGTTGGAACCGGGGACCGTTCGGAGCGGATCCGCACATATAACTTTCCGCAAAACCGCGTGACGGACCATCGCATTGGCTTAACGATTCAAAAATTGGATCAAATTTTGCTCGGGAAAATCGATGAAATTATCGAAGCTTTAATTACGGAAGATCAAACGAGCAAAATGAAGGCGCAGGCGGAAGAATAATGGAGAAAAAAGTGTTCGAGGCCCTGAACGGGGCTTCTTCTTTTTTAACCGCGTGCGGCAGAGAAGGGTTTGCCGCGGAAATTTTATTGCGCCATATATTAGGCGGGATCTCGCGGACGGAAATGCTTCTCAAAATGAATGACGTCCTAAAGCCGGATGAAGAGAAGCGTTTTGACGATGCGGTTCAAAAGCATGCGGATGGCATTCCCGTTCAATATATTACAGGTGAGGAATCCTTTTACGGAAGATCGTTCAAAGTAAATAAAGAAGTGCTTATTCCACGGCCGGAGACGGAAGAGCTCGTGCAACAAACGCTCAGCCGAATGGAGAAAAGGTTTCCTGATAAAAAATCAATCAAGGCTGTCGACGTCGGGACGGGCAGCGGCGCCATTTCGGTGACCCTTGCCCTTGAAAACAAACGGCTTGATGTTTATACCGTGGATATTGCTTCTGAATCCATTGAAGTCGCCAAAGAAAATGCCAAAAGGCTCGGGGCGAAGGTCACGTTTATCCATGGTGACCTTCTTCAGCCTTTGATTCAAGCAGGAGAAAAAGTCGATGTCGTTATTTCCAATCCGCCATATATTCCCGATAAAGACATTATGGAACTCGAGACGATCGTGAAAGACCAGGAGCCGTACCGGGCACTCTCTGGCGGCGAAGACGGTTTTGTATTCTACCGCAGATTTATGGAAGAGCTCCCGCTTGTTTTAAAGAAGGAAGCCATTGTCGGTTTTGAAGTCGGAGACGGTCAGGCGCAGACGGTCGCGCAAATGCTTAAGGACACCTTTGCCGAAGCAAAAGTGACCATTGAAAAAGACATCAACGGAAAAGAACGTATGGTGTTTGCCGAAATTGGTTTTTAGTATGTAAAATAGAGATTGTCCAGAAAATCATTTTTCAATGACTTCTGACAGTCTCTTTTAAATACTAAAGTTGACCCAAATTTCATTATTGATTCAAACCTAAGTGAAATATTCTAATTTTGCATTCGGGAAAAATTTATTCATATAGTTTTGAAGGTGTTGTTTAATATCTTCTTCTTCATTCTTCTGGTAAATGTATTTTCCAATTCCGTATTTTCCCCATTTGTACCGTCTTTTGTCTTCTTCTAACTCTAGTTTTGTCATGGGGTAGTTTTTTTGGATTACTTTCTTTGCAGGCTTTGTAAAGCGATGTTGTATAAATTCAAAAGTTAAATCTTTTCTCGCTTCTAGCGGTAATTCCGCATCCAAAAGTTCAAACATATGGTAGTATCCTTTTTCCCACCCTTCATGAAGATAAATTGGAGCTACTATAAATCCAAGTGGATACCCAGCCCTTGCGACTTTCCCTGCAGCCTCAATTCTTTTCTCTAAAGAAGAAGTCCCGGGTTCAAAGTACTTAATAACATAATCAGCATTAACACTAAAACGAAATCTTGTTTTTCCGTTATGTTTTGCATCCAGTAAGTGATCTACATGATGAAACTTAGTAACAAATCTCAAATTCCCATGCTTCGACTCTCCAAAATGTTCAATCGCCCGTTTTAATGTATGAGTGAGATGATCAATCCCAACAATATCGGATGTACAAGATGCTTCAAATCTTGTTAGCTTGGGAGCTCGTTCTTCTATATATTTGTCTGCCGCTTCCAGGATTTCGTCTACATTTACATAAGTACGGATATAAGGCTTACTCCCCATAGTTGTTTGCAAATAGCAGTAATGACAATGACCCATACAACCAGTTGCCAATGGAATTGCATATTCTGCAGATGGTTTTGAGGTATCAAATTTAAGGGTTTTTCTGATTCCAACCACCAATGTAGACTTAGCCACCCGATATTTCTGAAAACTGTTTTCACCGGGTAGGTTCCGTATTTGATTATGTGAGGTAGTATACCGGATTTCCAAATCCATTTTTTTAAATTTCTCCATAAGCTGTTTTCCTAATGGATAATTTAAAGAATCAGGTTCAAAATAGACGAGTTTAGGTATAAATGGCTTAATTATTCAACATCTCCTCTGAAAAATTTCCGTAATAGTAATTGTAAGCCTGGCGGGCTTCTTCCTCTGTAGCATAAATAGCTATATCACTTGATAATGGATAATATGATTCGTATAAAAACAAAGCCAGACCGGCAGAATTTTCTGGATTTTTTACAACTGCTGCAGCCTGTATGTTTGCAACATCCTGAGTATGAGGATTTCGATAAAAAACATAAACAATATCTCCGGGTTGATACGTTTGATTTTCGTTATGTAATTCCACTTTCATCACCTTATTTTTATAAAATTAAGTAAGTAAGAAACTTGCTTTTGTAGTTTAAACCAATTTTGAGAATTTTATTTAGAAAAAGTTAGTAACGTTCATTGCCACCCATTTATCCATACGGGGTTAAATTGATAATGAGATCTAAATTTATTAGTTTCCTCTTTCATTCACAATTAAGACTAGATGGTACACCGTTATTATCGACATGAGTTTTCGAGTATTCTTGATGCGTTTTTAAATTTTTGGAAACAATAGTAGTAAAAATCCCTATTAGAGGTGACTAATAATGCTTAAGCTAAACTCAGTTATTACAGGAAAAAGGACTTATTTTGGTATTGCTAGAGAAGTATTTGAATCACATGGCTGTAGTTTCTGCAGTAATTTTGAATATCATCACGGAAAATTTGATAGCGTTTTATGGGGGGAAGGTGGGGAAACTATTTATTTAAGAATCCCTTTTAAAGTTCTGGAAGGAGAATTGGATCATTCCAAAGCCTATATTGAATTTGGGACACCTTATGTTATTAAGCATGTAGTGCATGTTGGGTTAGACTATGATGAAAACTCATTATTAACTACGACCACAGGACTTAATCAATTCCAGGAACCTTTGGATAAAGACGGATTAATAAGAGAAAAGAGCAGGTGGGTATTAGCTGGGGAACAAGTGGTAGAACGAGTATTGGGTTCCATGAATGAATTACTTAGCTCCTAAATATTTATAAAAAAAAACGAAGCCATCCTGACTTCGTTTTTTATTTGCTTAGTGTTGCGGCTTTTTCCACAACCCGTATATGACGCCGGTAATGATGGCGCCGATGAGGACGGCTAAAATATAGAGCCATGCGCTGCCGTTGACAAATGGGATGACGAATATTCCGCCATGAGGGGCACGCAAGCCGATATGGAAAAACATGGCGAGCCCGCCTGCGATAGCGGAACCGATTACGCTTGAAATAATGACGCGAACCGGGTCAGCAGCCGCAAATGGAATGACGCCTTCGGTAATGAAGGATGCTCCGAGCACATAGGCGGTTTTCCCTGCGTTTCGTTGGGTCGTTGTAAACTTGCGCGCAAATAGTGTGGTCGCGATCGCCATGCCGAGTGGCGGAACCATACCGCCAGCCATCGTTGCGGCTTGAGGGAAGAAGTTCCCGGCATCGATCATCGCCAGGCCAAATGTATAAGCGGCTTTATTGATTGGCCCGCCCATGTCGATGGCCATCATTCCGCCTAAAATAATACCGAGTAATACGAGATTGGATGTACCAAGGCTATCGAGCCAATGTGTCAGCGCCTTCATGATGTTGCCGATTGGCTTATCGATAATGGTCATGATCATTCCCGTAATCAACATGCCGAAAACAGGATAGAGCAAAACAGGCTTTAAACCTTCCAGGGATTGTGGCAGCGATCCGAATACCCGTTTTAAAAGAACAACGCTGTAACCCGCTAGAAAACCTGCGATCAATCCCCCAAGAAAACCGGCTCCGCTTGTCGCAGCCATAAATCCGCCGACGACACCGGGAGCAAGGCCTGGGCGTTCAGCAATACTGTAAGCGATATAACCCGCCAGAATAGGAACCATGAGCGCCATGGCATGCTTGCCGCCGATATCATTTAACGCAGCCGCAAAAGCGTTATATTGCGGCGAATTAGGGTCGGCAGAATGAATGCCAAAGATAAAGGAAATGGCAATTAATATCCCGCCGCCGACGACAAATGGAAGCATGAACGATACGCCGTTCATCAGGTGGCGGTAAAAAGCCGGCTGCTTTCCTTTGGCGTGTTGCGTTTCTTCTGATGCAGCAGATTTTCCATCGCCTTTATAGATCGGTGCCTCGCCCGAGACGGCCTCATTAATCAATTGTTCGGGTCGGCGAATCCCTGCTGCTACAGGCACCTGGACAACATGTTTGCCGACAAACGGCGAAAGATCAACTTTTGTATCGGCAGCAATAATAACACCGATCGCCTCTTTAATATCTTCTTCTGTAAGGGCATTTTTCACACCGGTTGACCCATTTGTTTGTACTTTAATATCATAGCCCATCTCTTTCGCTTTTTCTTTTAAAGAATCAGCGGCCATGTACGTATGAGCGATGCCAGTCGGGCAGCCGGTGACGGCGACAATCTTTCCTTTCGCGGCAAGTCCGGGTTCAGAAAGTTCTTGTTCGGTTTCTTCTTCTTCGCCTTTGAATAACTCGATAATGTCTTCTTTTGTCTTTGCGCTCATCAGTTTTTCGCGGAAATTTGCTTTCATTAAATAGGTTGATAGTTTTGAGAGCGTCTCAAGGTGTTCATTGTTGGCGCCTTCACTTGCGGCAATCATGAATACAAGGTGGGCGGGCTGGCCGTCAAGGGATTGATAGTCGACTCCGGCTTTTGAGCGTCCAAAAGCGATGGCAGGTGTTTTAACCGCACTCGTTTTTGCATGGGGGATGGCGATTCCTTCTCCAATCCCGGTAGTCGACTCTTGTTCCCGTTTAAATAAGGCATCGCGATACCCTTTAAGATCATTGAGCTTCCCTGCTTCTTCTAATACTTGAGAGAGCTCATGAATGACTTCTTCTTTTGTTTGTGCTGTAAGGTCAAGCACAACGGATGAAACCGATAATAAGTCTGTGATTTTCATTAATTTCACCACCAATTTATTCTTTAAATAAATGGACGTTCACGAGTTTTACGAGTTCGTCCGCCATTTCTTTTGTGCAAAGATCGATATGGAAAGCTGTCGCACTGCCACAGGCGATCCCGTATTGAAAGGCGCTGATCAAGTCTCCTGTTTCCGTAAATTTTGCAATAAAACCGGCAACTAGCGAATCGCCCGCCCCAACGGAATTGACGACCTGGCCCGTTGGAGGCTCGGCAATCCAGGACTGCTCTTTCGTGATTAAAGCGGCTCCCTGGCCTCCCATCGAGACGATGACCACTTCAATTCCTTTTCCAATAATGGATCTTGCATGGAGACAGGCATCTTGCAAAGTTTGAACCGATGCTCCGGTCAATTCCTCCAGTTCGTGTTGATTCGGCTTGATGAGAAATGGCTTGCTTTTCAAAGACTCTTTCAATGCGCTACCGCTCGTATCAATGATGACACGGGCTCCTTTTCCCTGGGCGATTTCGGCAAGCGTCTGATAAACGGTAACCGGCACGCTTGACGGAACGCTTCCAGATAAAACAAGAATGTCTCCCGCTTGAAGCGTTTCCAATTTCGTATAAAAATGATCGACTTGCTCTTCGGTTATGTCCGGGGCCTTGCCATTAATCTCCGTCTCGCTTCCATGGTGAATTTTAACGTTAATTCTCGTTGGAGCTTCCGTTCGGGTGAAATCTGCTTCAATTTGTTCGGATTCAAGCGCCTGACGGATAAAATCGCCTGTAAATCCGCCGGCGAACCCCAATGCTTTGCTTTCGATCCCGAGCTGCCTTAAAACACGCGAAACGTTAATCCCTTTGCCCCCGGGCAAATATTGCTGGCGGGCCGCACGGTTCAGCATTCCTTTTTCAAATTGATCAAGCTCTACAAAATAATCCAATGACGGATTTAATGTAACGGTATATATCATGGTGTCACCACTTCTACTTTTGTTTTTTTCTTATAAGGATCAAGCTGCTGTTGATCGTGGACATCGTTCGTAATTAAAGTGACGTCTTCCATCTCACAAACAAAGCTAAATGTCGTCTTCCCGAGCTTTGAGTGGTCGGCCAATACAAACACCTCTGTGGAAGCGTTCGCAGCCGTCTGCTTCACAAATGCTTCTTCAGGATCGGGTGTCGACAAACCGTGTTCAAGATGAACGCCATTGATTCCAAGAAAGCATTTGTCAAACCGATAGTTTTTTAATGATTCGACGGCTCCCTTTCCGATTAACGCTTTTGTCATTCCTTTGACTGAACCACCAATTAAATACGTTTTAATGTTGCGCTCAAGCAATCGCTCAATATGGGTCAAGCCGTTTGTGACAACAATGGCACCTGGCGGAAGATCATCGATCATATAAAATGTTGTAGTCCCTGCATCCAGGAAGAGGCAATCCCCGCTTTTTACAAGGGAAGCGGCGAATCTCGCAATTGCCTGCTTTTCGGCTTCATTCTGGCTTAGCCTTTGTGCGATGGTCGTTTCCTCCGACTTGACGGATTGACGCCACTGGGCTCCCCCGTGAAATCGCGTCAGCTTTCCTTCTTGTTCAAGCTGGACTAAATCACGGCGTATGGTTGATTCGGACGTTTCGGTCGCCGCAGACAACTCTTGAACGGTAGCGACCTTTTGTTCCTGCAATAGTGAAAGAATGAAACGATGCCTTTCCGGTGTTAACATAAACTTTCTCTCCTTTATATGTATAGTAAATGATAAAATGCGCAAAATCAATCATAAATAATCACATTCGATTAAAAATGATCAATTGAATGATTATTTATGCTTATTTTTAACTAATGTACCATAAATAAAAGATTTGCAGTTTCATAGTATGAACCCCCGTATCTTTGTCCACAATGTGGATAGAAGGGAAAACGGATGCACAGGGGCACCCGCAACTGTGGATAAGGAGAGGGGAAAAGAAAATGAAGAAAAAGCATGTAATGATGGTTTTACTATTCTCGCTTTTAGCGATGGTTATAATGTACGAAACACAGTCAAAGACAGCGTCCGCAACGATGAACAGCTCTGTGAAAATTCCAAATGAAGCGATTCGCTTGCGCATTTTAGCAAACAGTGATTCAGACAAAGACCAGGCTATTAAACGAAAAGTCCGGGATGAGGTTAATCAACAAATCAATACGTGGGTTGCTGATTTAACGTCGTTTAAACAGGCACATGTTGTTATCCGCAGTCATCTACCTGAAATTAAAAAAATTGTCCGGGCAAAACTTCATGAGCTTGGCGCCGATGAAACATTCACTGTTCAATTTGGCAAAGTGCCGTTTCCAACGAAAATGTATGGGGATTACGTATATCCAGCCGGGAAATACGATGCGGTTTTAATTACGTTAGGGAAAGGAAAAGGCGCTAATTGGTGGTGTGTATTATTCCCTCCATTATGCTTCCTTGATTTTGAAAATGGAGATGCGGTAAAAGCGGACGGCAAAACGAAATCGAATGCAGCGCAACAAGTAAACGCACAGCCAGAAAAGGAAGAAATTCATGTAAAGTTTTTCCTTGTAGAATGGCTTTCTGATTTGTTTCACGCGATCGGCAGTCTTTTCTCTTAACTTCATGCATATTTTCTCTTACACCTTTCATAGACTAATAGAAACGCATTGGATGAGGTGAGAGAACATGGCGGTGACGCTAAGAACGGCAACTGTGAATGATACGGAAAAACTACTGCAATTCGTCGATCAAGCCGGTCTTCCATCAAGCGGTATAAAAGGATGGATTGAAAATTATCTTATTGTCGAAAATGAACATAGAGAGATGATAGGGACGGTAGGCCTCGAAAAAGTAAAAAACGATGGCCTGCTTCGTTCTTTCGTTTTAAAGCAGGAATATTCGAATGAGACTTTATTTCTACGCTTAATCCGGGAAATTTTGCTATACTCTAAAGAAAAAGGAGTACACACGCTCTATTTATTAACGAGGGCGCCTTATTTATTTGAAGCGTTGTCGTTCGAGCAAGTGCCAACAGAGCAAACTCCTGAACATATCGAAAATACGCTGCACTATCAAAACCTTGCGAAGGAAGAGGTCGTGCTTTTGAGCTACCAATTTTAAATCGGTTACGTGCATCAGACAAAATACGGAAATTTTGAATGTTATCCACATTATACACTACGATGTGGATAAAACTGTTGATATGTATAAGGTTTAGCTCTTGCAAGGTTGGAAGGGAATTTTATGAATGGAAATACATGATACGAAAATCTGGACTGTGGATAAAATCGACGGAAAAATAATGAATTGTCCACAAATTGAAGAAGCCTCTTTGTGGATAAAAAAGAATGAAGTCGTCGCCTTTCCGACGGAGACGGTATACGGATTGGGTGGCAATGCTTTCTCAAATGAGGCAGTCGAGCGAATTTTTGCCGCAAAGGGAAGGCCGGGCGATAACCCGTTAATTGTCCATATTGCTGATGAAACGCAGTTAAATGGCCTTGTTTCACATGTACCCGAACAGGCGAAAAAGCTGATGGAAGCTTTCTGGCCGGGGCCATTAACGCTCATCCTGCCAAAAGGGGAACATGTTGCAAGTAAGGTTACTGCCGGTCTTTTGTCAGTAGGTGTACGAATGCCGAGCCACGCAATCGCTCTGGCGTTGATCCAAAAGAGCGGGCTGCCCATTGCCGCCCCGAGTGCGAATTTGTCCGGAAAACCGTCGCCGACAACCGCCGGGCATGTGTATAGCGATTTAAAAGGGCGCATTCCCGGAATTATAGATGGCGGTCCGACAGGCGTAGGCGTGGAATCAACGGTTGTCGATTGTACGACTGACGTGATAACTATTCTTCGGCCAGGGGGGGTGACGAAGGAGGAGCTTGAGGCGGTCGTTGGCAACGTTCAGTTTGACCCTGCTCTTCATGATCATAAAGAAGCCCCGAAGTCACCGGGTATGAAGTATACCCATTATGCTCCAAATGCGCCGTTTGTTCTTGTGGATAGCGATCCGGAATTTTTGCAAAATCTTGTGGATAAAGATAAAGCCTGTGGTAAAAAGGTTGGAATACTAACAACCGGGGAACGAAAAGATGCTTATCACGCCGACGTCATTATTCCATGCGGGTATCGTTCTGATTTAAAAAGTGTTGCCCATTCTTTGTATGACGCGCTAAGAGCGTTTAATGAAACTGATGTCGACATCATCTATGGAGAAGTTTTTCCAAAAAAAGGAGTCGGAGTAGCGATCATGAACCGGCTCGAGAAGTCAGCCGGCGGAAAAGTAATAAAAGAAAATTAAAAAAATCCCCTATAAAAGGGGATTTTTTTAGCATGCGCTGCTCAGTTGAAAAAACGTAAAATTGAGCGATAACACTGCGCAATTGATTGATAAAAATCCCAGAATGATCGATAATGCGGAGGAATTGACTGATAAACGAAAAATTGAGCGATAACACCGCGCAATTGATAGATAAGAATCCCAGAATGATCGATAATGCGGAGGAATTGACTGATAAACGAAAAATTGAGCGATAACACCGCGCAATTGATAGATAAGAATCCCAGAATGATCGATAACGCGGAAGAATTGACTGATAAACGTAAGATCGGCCGATTGCTCCACACCATTTTCATAAGGAGATTAGCGAATACGCTGCTTTTTTTGGAGTGCGGCAACCGCTACTAATAGGAGATACCGTTCACGGGGAGTCAAGCGGAGCCAGTCTTTCGCTTTATACATCATTTTGAACCGTCCTCCCTTCCTTTTATGTTCGACGTCTTCTTACTTGTTTACATTGCCGCATTGCTTTTGAAACAAACATTTTTGTGTTAAAAACTTTTTTACAAAATCGTTGAAAATTCAACGGCAACCGTCATGATTTCTAAAGACAGGTTGACGTATTGTGTAGGCTTTTGCTTAGAAAGTGAGAGTTTTGAAAAATGATGTAAACAATTATTTTAAAAAAGTTGATGTTTGGATGGGTGTGTAGAACGGGAATGGAGATACCACGGTACATAAATGATGAGGAGGGATTGAATGTTTAACAAACGGGCAGGTGAAGTGTTAATCGATTTGCTATTGGAATGGGAGGTTGACCATATTTACGGTGTTCCAGGGGATTCCATTAATCATGTGATCGAAGAATTGCGCAAAGTGGAAGATAAAATTAAGTTTATTCAAGTCCGCCATGAGGAAGTGGGCGCGCTGGCTGCGGCCTCTTATGCGAAGTTAACTGGAAAGATCGGAGTCTGCTTGTCGATTGCGGGGCCAGGTGCGGTTCACCTATTAAACGGGTTATATGACGCAAAAGCGGACGGGGCGCCGGTACTTGTATTAAGCGGTCAGGTAAACTCTGAACATCTAGGAACGGATGATTTCCAGGAACTGAATCTTGAGAAAATGTTCGATGATGTGGCCGTCTATAACAAGCAAATTACGAATGAGGAACAATTGCCAGACCTGGTTAATCAAGCGATCCGGACAGCTTACGCGGAGAAAGGTGTCGCCGTCTTAACCATTCCTGATGACATTCCAACGAAAAGGGTAAAAGGAAAATGGACACGTAAATCGGCGATTCGGGCAAAATCGGACCTCTTTCCTAAACAGGATGATTTAGAACAGGCGATAATGCTTATTAACAAGGCGGAAAGACCAGTCATTTTAGCGGGCAAAGGTGCTGGACATGCTCGTGAAGAATTAGAACAATTTGCGGAAAAAATTGCAGCGCCAATCGTTGTCAGCCTCCCGGGAAAAGGAGTGATTCCGTGCGATCATCCTTATAACCTCGGTAATTTAGGGCAAATTGGAACAAAGCCTGCATATGAGGCGATGGAAGAAACCGACTTGCTTATTATGATTGGCACTTCCTTTCCATATCGCGATTATTTGCCGGAAGATGCGCCAGGCATTCAAATTGATTGTGATCCGACACAAATTGCGAAACGATACCCGGTCGACGTCGGTTTAGTCGGGGATTCGAAGGCGACGCTTCAATGGTTAAATGAACATTTGGCGAGAAAGGAAGATCGCGTCTTTTTGGAAGCCTGCCAGGAAGCGATGGAAAATTGGCGGGAGCATATTCATAAAGATGAAGTAGAACAATCGACTCCGATCAAGCCTCAACAGGTGATTCACCACTTGCAATCAATTGTCGAAAAAGATGCCGTCCTCTCTGTTGATGTCGGCAATGTGACGGTTTGGGTGGCCCGCCATTTCCGCATAACGGAACAAAAAATGATCATATCAAGCTGGCTGGCAACAATGGGCTGTGGATTGCCGGGAGCAATTGCCGCGAAACTAGCCTATCCTGAGCGGCAGGCGGTTGCCGTTTGCGGCGATGGGGGATTTTCGATGGTCATGCACGATTTCGTAACGGCAGTAAGATATAAACTGCCGATGATTGTTGTCATCTTAAATAACGAAAAGCTTGGAATGATTAAATATGAGCAGCAGGTTGCCGGCCATTTAGAATATGAAGTCGATCTAGCCCCTTTTCATTTCGCGAAGTTTGCTGAAGTTTGTGGAGGGGAAGGCTACCGGGTTGAACGTTATGAGGAATTGTTGCCGGCGTTAAAAAAGGCGGCGCTAGCCGAAAAGCCGGTTATCGTCGATGTCGTTATTGAAGATGAACCGCCTCTTCCCGGGAAAATTACGTACGGGCAGGCGGCGGGCTACAGCAAACATGTCTTGAAAAAATTCTTCCAGGAAAGAAAAGTCGATTTGCCGCCATTAAAAAAGGCCATCAAGCGGTTAACGTAAGTTAAAAGGCTAAAAACCTTAGTGGTTTTTAGCCTTTTTTTCACAGAACTTATTCAGAATCTGCAGGGCTGCAATTGATTTCTTCAACGGTAAACGACTTGCCAGTTCCAATTTCTATCGCTTCAACTTGTCCATCCGCGATGGTTACAACTTTCCCTGTTTTTCCGATATGTTCTTCCCCTGCGATAACTTCAATGAGATCTCCTACTTTAACGCTAGCCAAAAGAATGTCCTCCTTGGAATGGATGTTTTTACTAGTATTATAAAAGTTCTTTTGGAAAATTCCTTTAAGAAGAATTTTATGGCCGGAGTTTCGTAAAATGCACAAATGATAAATAGGTGAACGGAATGTAAATGTTTCTCTCCAAAAGGCCGTCGAAAAAAGACTGATCGAATGGCGTTCCGCTCCAGAGCTTCCGAATAATTCGCAAGAGAAGTTGGGAAAATAGGAAGAAACATAAGGAGTGTTTTACATGCAAAAGTTATTGCCAGTCATTCTTGCCCTTACTTTAGCTCTTGTTGGGTGCGGAGGAAATGAGCAAAAGCGTGGGGCTTCTTCCAACATGAAAGAAAAAACAAATCCTCATCCCCGCGTCCAGCAAATCCAAACCAATTTAAAAAAACCGAAAGAAATAACACCATCAGAAACGAGGCACGGAAAAAGCCCGATCGATACCATCGGATTTTTGGAACCGACAGATGCCAAAAAAGCCGTTTCGGATGTCGCTAGCGTAGGAAAACATCTTTCGTATGTAGCGTTTTTCAGCTATCGGGTAAAGCCAGACGGAAGTTTTATCCCGCTTAACGATAAGATGGCGCTTTCTGCTACACGGAAGTCCGGTGCAACCCCGATGATGGTCGTTACCAACTTTTCTGAGGGAAACTTTTCCCCGGCTATCGCCCATGCCATTTTTACAGACAAAAAAGCTTCCAACCAATTGATTCAAAATGTAATTAAAACGATGAAGGCAAAAGGGTACAAGGCGTTAAACATCGACTTTGAACATATCCGGCCAAAAGACCGCCAGTTGTACAACGGTTTTCTTGAAACGATCATACCTGAGGTTCATAAAGCGGGATTCAAGGTCTCAACCGCATTGGCTCCGAAAACAAGCGCTGAACAAACAGGGCCGTGGCACGGTGCCCACGACTATAAAAGGCATGGGGAACTGGCTGATTTCGTTGTCCTTATGACATATGAATGGGGCTGGTCAGGCGGCCCTCCGATGGCGGTGGCGCCTATTCCGCAAGTACGCAAGGTGATTGATTATGCGGTATCCGTTATCCCGCGTGAGAAAATAATCATAGGAGCCCCGCTTTATGGCTATGATTGGACCTTGCCTTACCAAAAAGGAGGCCCTTTTGCTAAAAGAATCGCCCCACAAGAAGCGATGGATATGGCGATAAAGGAACGCGCCAAAGTACAGTTTGACAACACTTCACAGGCTCCTTACTTTTATTATACGGACAAGAATAATAAAAAACATGTAGTCTGGTTTGAAAATGAACAGAGCGCCCAGGCGAAGTTCAATCTTGTAAAGCAATACCATTTGCTTGGCACGGCGTATTGGGTTCTTGGAGAGCCGTTTCCGCAAAATTGGACGTTGCTTGAAGATCAATTTATAATTAAAAAACCATAACGAATTGCATGACCTGCCGTTTGCGTAAACGACAGGTCGTTTTTGTTCATCATTATGAGGCCAGACGTTGAGAAATATCCTTATTCATGGGTATGATAATGGAGGGACTTAGAAAATAAAGTGTCATTGATCGTGAGGAAATTTTATGAATAAATGTGTATTTCAGTGTAAGATAAGAGTTGATAAAATCAATGGCGAAAATAAACGAATCAGAGGGGCGCGAACTTGATTTTTACGACAAGGAGTGGGGACTTTGGAACATAAGAATCCTAAAGGAACAGTTTTTAAAGAAAAGATTTTAAACAGCAAATTTGTAGTTTATACGATCATTGTATGCATCGTAAGCATAACGATCTTTGCCTTATCGAAAATTGGATTTGTGTTAATCCCGTTTGCGATTTTTGTAAAGACGATTTTTTTGCCGATTATTTTAGCCGGTATTTGCTTTTATTTATTTAATCCGTTAATCGATTTTTTAGAGAAAATCGGGGTTAAAAGAATGATCTCGATTTTGATCTTATACATCGTCATAATTGGCGCCATAGCGGTCATTATCTCATCCGTGATACCGCCATTAACGGCCCAAATTCAAAGTTTGATCGATAATATTCCTCAATTCAGCCATGATATTCAAGAGACGGTAAGAAAAGTCTCTCATAATAAATACGTTGAAAAAGGCATGCAATCTATCAATACAGATATCGAAAAAATATCAAAAAATGTGTCAGGCTACTTGAGTAAATTTGTGGCCGGTTTTTCGCAAGGCGTGCTCACATTTGTCGGCACTGTCACTGAAATTGTATTATCCATAGCCGTATTGCCATTTATCCTCTTTTATTTATTGAAGGATGGGAAGAAATTGCCGGCATACATTGTGAAGTTTTTGCCGAACCAAACGCGTCCGGAAGCGAAACAAATTTTAAGCGATATGAACCATGCGTTAAGTTCTTACATTCGTGGACAAGTATTTGTCGCTTTATGTATTGGCATTTTGCTTTTTATCGGCTATTTAATTATCGGGTTAGACTATGCCCTGCTCCTGGCGATTATCGCGATGGTGACAAACGTTGTCCCGTATTTAGGACCGATTATCGCCATTTCACCGGCCATCATTATCGCGTTTATTAGCTCGCCTTTTATGCTTTTAAAATTAGCGATTGTATGGGTCATCGTCCAATTGCTTGAAGGAAAACTAATTTCTCCGCAAATTATGGGGAAAACGTTACATATTCATCCAATTACCGTTATTTTCGTGATCTTAACGGCAGGAAACCTTTTTGGCATCATCGGCATTATTTTAGCGGTTCCAGGGTATGCCATCTTAAAAGTGATTGTTACACATCTTTATCAATTTATTCGGCTCCGTTCCAATATGTATTCGGATGCAAAGATCGTCACTAACGAGGCGCGGGTAACTATTAGACCAAAACATGAGGAATAAGGTCGATCAATAGGAGAGGAGAGCTAGAATGAAGAAAGCGGCGATTATCCTTAATCCAACAGCTGGAAACCGCAAGTTGGCTAACTCCATCGATGTCATAAAAGAACGGCTGCTTGAAGGTTTTGATCAGGTTGTTATTCATGAAACGAAGGAAAAAGGGGATGGGGCGAAAATCGTTTCGTTACTGGCGGAAGAAGTTGATCTTCTGATTGGGGCTGGAGGAGACGGAACGATTTATGAAATAGTAAATGCGCTATGTCCGCTTAAAAAAAGGCCGGCATTTGCGATCATTCCCGGTGGAACGTGCAACGACTTTTCCAGAACGATTGGGATGAATCAAGATCCATTAATCGCCGTGGAACAAATTCTCGAGAAGAAAACGGAGCAAGTCGATGTCGGGAAATGCGATAAACAGTATTTCTTAAATTTCTGGGGAATTGGGCTTATCTCGGAAGTTTCAGCCAATATCGAGACGGACAATAAACAGCGATTAGGAAAGCTCTCTTATTACATAAGTGCAGGGAAAACCGTGTTCCAAAGCGAGTCTTTTCATTTAAAGGTAAAAAGCGATTCGGTTTCTTACGATGATGATGCCGTCATGCTGCTCATTGGAAATGGAGCGTTCTTAGGAGGCTTTCGGGCCTTCTTTCCCGAAAGCGATATCCAGGATGGGTTATTCGACGTCTTAATTGTTAAAGAGGCTTCTTTGCAACATGTCTGGACATGGCTTCAATCGAAAGTGCGTAACCAATTTCCGGATGGAGAAAACGACGGCCTCGTTTATTTTCATGCGAAAAAGCTGGAAATCGAAGCTTCGCCTGTGCAGGAGATAGATTGTGATGGGGAAAGAAATTACTGCACTCCTTCACGCATCTCCGTTCTCCCGGCACATCTCACCGTCCTTGTAGGCGATTATCCATTCATCAATCGATAGCACGAAATAGGTTTGCCTTATCTGGCAAGCCTTTTAAAAGTTTATTCTTTTACTAATTTTTACTATAATGAAAGGTAAGAGTCTTCCAAAATTATAGGGGGAATAAATGTGTGGAACAATCAAGCACTTTATGATTATTTACTTGAAAAGTCAGAGGAAATGTCGAACGAGTGGCTACATTCAAGAGAGCTGAACATCAATTCCAATTATTCATTGAGTGCAGCGGAAGAAGTGACGGAAAGGCTCATCGAACAAAACATTCGGTTAATTCATACGTTAGCAGAAGCGTTTACACAAACGAAAGAAGATACATTGAAAAATGCTACGGACTGGGCGTTTGAAATTGCAGCTGATCGGGCAAGAACCGACACTCCGATTCTCGATGTCATTCAAAACTTTCAGCTGTTTCGCAATATTTTTTGGAGACAAATCCTGACTTTTATAGAGCAAACGTCTTTAACGATATCAATGAGAGAAGCGTTAGAATGGTCTCACGTTTTCCACACAACGTTCGATAAAATTACGGAGAAATTCATCCAGGAATATCAAGAGATTATGAGAACCCGCCTGAATGCCCAACAAGCAATGATTAATGAACTAAGTTCCCCGATTATCCCGATTGCAGAAGAGATTGGCGTATTGCCGATTATCGGGGAAATTGATACAGGGCGGGCAAAATGGATTTTAGAATCGACGATGGATCAGGCGCTACATCTCCGTCTATCCCATCTATTTATCGATTTATCCGGAGTGGCTATCGTTGATACGATGGTTGCCCATCAAATTTTTCAAATTATCGATACGTTAAAACTTCTAGGAGTACAAGTCACCCTCTCCGGAATCCGGCCGGAAATTGCCCAGACGGCAGTTCAATTAGGACTTGACTTCCACGGCATCTCGATCAAAAGTTCATTAAAGGAAGCTTTAAAAAATATTGGTTTTAAAAAATAGAAACAGCTCCCTCAAGTGAAAAGGCCGTTCATGAAACCGATTTTTCCATATCGTAAAGTTCCATGTTTAACAGTCGAATCCGATTGTTTAATGTTTGTTTTTCTTTCGGTGTTAATTTGACTTGCTCAGGCCAATGAAAGACGAATAGCCCGACTAAATCATTGGTTTGGATATGATAAAATGGCACGGACCATAATGAATGGCAAGGCTGGCATTCTGGATGGCCTGTTAACTTTTTCTGTATCGAGTTACTTGTGGCAGATGCCAGATGTTCCTGCTTGCGCAAAGAGGTTAAAATGGATGGCACCGAAAGGCCATTCAATTGAATGGCACAGGAAGTTGGGATGGACGGGGAGGCGCCAAAGTAAAACTTCCCGGATTGTTTGTGAAAGAGTAATAGCGTACAGGAAGCGGGAGTGTACAACTGTTCCATTTCAAGACATAAATTTTTCATGATCGGCTGCCAGACAATGAGGCGATAATGAAATGTGCTAATTAAGTTCTGCTTGATCGCCCCTTTGATTTGTTGTTGCAGCCCGGGAATGCCGAAGATCCGGATATCCCGGTATTTCATAAACTTATTTAGAGCGGAACGAAGCTTGAACGCTCTAACTAGATTAACCATATCGTTCTCCTCCTTTTTGATAGAGAAGATGTCAAAGTGCGATGAGTATCGTTTGTGAGCACTAGCCTTTGCTGTATTCAAAACGTGGTATATTGTCTAACAGTACCACATTGCATGGAAAATTAAACATAAAAAAGACGAGAAAGAGGTTTGCTGATGGCGGCAAGCCTCTTTCTTCGCCACACCGTATAATGAAAGAGTGCCATCGCATCCGGGCGGTCGAATGTTATAAAAGAGGGCTGATCGAATGAACGAAAGAGTCGTTTGCCCGGCCTTTCTCCGGCGTATTATAGGGAGCGGCCTGGCTGAATATTGCTCATTGACACAACTTTCACCCTATTCTAAGATCAAAGATAGAAATGCTGCAATCGTTTCGATTAGGTGGGAGGAGATACAATGGGCTATCGTACATTAACGGAGCAAGATGTCATTTTCTATTTACAAGAGAATGTCGATTTCTTTGACAAAGATGCACAGTTAACGAGCAAAGAAATCGGCGATGGGAACTTAAACTACGTTTTCCATGTGAAAGATGCGGTAAGCGGTAAAAGTGTCATTTGTAAACAGGCTCTTCCGTATGCGAAAGTCGTCGGGGAGTCATGGCCGCTGACAATCGACCGGAGCCGAATCGAATGTGAAGCGTTAAGGGCGGAATATGATCTTTGTCCGGACCTCGTTCCGAAAGTTTACCATTTTAATCAAGAGTTAGCCTTAATTGTGATGGAAGACTTATCGGATTACACGATTATGCGTAAAGGGCTCATTCAGCATGAACAATATCCGGAATTTCCAAAACAAATCGGGCATTTTCTCGCCAAAACCCTCTTTTACACGTCAGACCTTGCGATGGATCCGTTTGAAAAGAAGAAAAATGTGCAAAAGTTTACCAATCCAGAGCTTTGCAAAATTACGGAAGACCTCGTGTATACAGACCCGTTTTATAACGCTGAAACGAATGCTTATAATCCTGAACTGGAAGAGGATGTAAAGGCGTTATGGGGGAACAACGAATTAAAGCTTGAAGTGGCCGAACTGAAGAAGATTTTTATGACGAAAGCAGAAGCGCTTCTGCACGGTGATCTTCATACGGGGAGCATCTTCGTCACGAAAGAAAAGACGAAAGTAATCGATCCGGAGTTTGCCTATTACGGGCCGATGGGATATGATGTCGGGGCATTGATCGCTAATTTCCTCTTAAACTACAATGCCCAGGAAGGCCTTGACCGAACGGAAGAAGAGAAAAAGGCAACGCGCGACTATCTCGCTCAGTCGGTTGTTGATATATGGGAAACGTTTGAACATGAGTTTCGAAACTACTGGTATCATGAGAAAGAGGACGGGTTCTTTAATGAGCGGCTATTAAAAGATTACCAGGATCGTTATATGAAAGAAGTTTTCGAGGATACGATCGGGGTAGCGGGGCTTGAATTAATCCGCCGGACCATCGGGCTGGCCCATGTGGCTGACCAGGAAAGCATTCAAGATCCCACACGGCGCGCGCTGGCGGAAAGGGCCTCTCTTCAATTGGGCGAGAAATTGATTATGAAACGAAAAGAGATCGGTAGCATTCGTAATTTAGTAGAATTCGTTGCGAATCAAACAGCGGTGAAAGTGTTCGCGAAAGGTAAAGGAGACATCGAAGGATGACAACAGTAAAAGAAATTCGCTCCATTGAGTGGAAGGATGATCATTTATATTTGCTCGATCAGACGGTATTGCCGCTTGAGACGAGATTCCTTGAAGTCGGTACAATTGAAGAAGTTTGGGACGCGATCAAAAAGCTAAAGGTTCGCGGCGCGCCTGCCATTGGTGTGGCAGCCGGATATGGGCTTTATCTCGGGGTGAAAGAGGCACCGGAAGAAAGCTTCGCAGCATTTTACAACAAGTTTCAGGAGAAAAAGGAATATCTTGCTTCCTCCCGGCCAACGGCGGTCAATCTTTTCTGGGTGTTAAACCGCCTGGACAAACTCGTGCAAAACAATCGAAACGAATCGCCGGCACAATTGAAAGAGCTGATATTAACGGAAGCCATCCGTATTCATGAAGAGGACGAGGAAGTATGCCGCGCGATTGGCGAACACGGGCTCCCACTTTTGAAAGAAGGAATGGGCATTTTAACCCATTGCAACGCGGGCGGCATTGCTACGGCACGTTACGGCACCGCTCTGTCGCCGATCTATTTGGCGCATGAGGCAGGCATGAAGCTGAAGGTATATGCGGATGAAACGCGCCCGCTATTGCAAGGGGCGAGACTTACTGCATGGGAGCTGCAGCAAGCCGGCATTGATGTAACGCTGATTACGGATAATATGGCCGCATATGTGATGAAAAAAGGATTCATTGATGCGGTGATTGTTGGCTGTGACCGCGTCGCGGCAAATGGGGATACGGCCAATAAAATTGGAACGTACGGGGTGGCTGTTCTTGCAAGAGAGCACAACATTCCGTTTTACGTTGCTGCTCCTCTATCAACGATCGATCCAGGAACGGCGTGCGGAGACGAGATCGAAATTGAAGAGCGGCTTGCTGAAGAAGTAACGGAAGGATTCGGCCGGCGAACCGCACCGTATGGCGTGAAGGTGATGAATCCAGCGTTCGATGTCACGCCGAATGAATACATTACCGCTTTTATTACGGAAAAAGGGATAGTAAAACCAGACTACAAAGAGAATTTGAAAAAGCTTTTTACGCTTGCTTAGAAATGGGTTGGATGGAATGAATCATCATGATGTAAAAGAAGAAATTTGCCGTGTCGGGAAGCTCATTTATGACAAAGGCTTCGTTGCGGCGAATGATGGGAATATTTCCGTTAAAGTGGCCGAAGATCGAGTGATCACGACTCCGACCGGCGTCAGTAAAGGGATGATGACACCTGAGATGATGGTAACGGTCAATCTGGATGGAGAAGTGATCGATGGCCAGTTGAGACCGTCTTCCGAGTTGAAAATGCACCTTCGCGTCTATAAGGAACGGCCGGACGTTCAGGCTGTCGTTCACGCGCATCCGCCGCATGCTACTGCATTTGCGATTGCCGGCATACCGCTCGATAAAGCAATATTGCCAGAGGCAGTCGTTACTCTTGGGACGATTCCAATTGCCGAATACGGAACACCGGGTACGGAAGAGATTCCTGACTCAGTGGCAAAGTATGTCAAGGATCATAACGGATTATTGCTGGAGAGCCACGGCGCTCTCACATGGGCGAAAGATTTGATGGCTGCTTATTTTCTTATGGAAAGCCTGGAGTTTACAGCAACGATTTCGTTTTATGTCAAACAGCTAGGGGCCGAAAGACAGCTATCTACGAGCCGGGTGGCCGAACTAAGAGAGATACGGGAACGAATGGGTATCACCGGGAAGACGCCGGACGGCCTCTCTTCTCCAGACGGTCGTTCGATTGTTGACCCGAAAGAAAGGCGCTAAACCGCCATACTTTAAAACCAGTAATTGAATGAAAGTCGAACCACCTCCGCTTGAATGTTGGAGGTGGTTCTTCGTCGTTGAACATAACCTCAGGAACTCTGCCCTTTAATCGGAAGATGTATGGAAAAGATGCTTCCTTTTCCAATTTCACTAGAAATGTGGATTTTCCCTCCATGGTTTTCGATGATCTTAAAACAAATCATCAGTCCTAAGCCGGTTCCTTTTTCTTTCGTTGTGTAAAATGGTTCTCCGAGTGTTTTTAGCCGGTTCGGAGGAATGCCGCAACCTTCATCCTTAAACGAGATGACCAATTCGTTATCGGCTTGTTTCACGTTAATATATACGTTTCCGCCGTCAGGCATCGCTTCAATGGCATTTTTCAAAAGGTTGATAAATACTTGCTTCATCTGGTCTTCGACACAAAGAATGGATGGCAAATCACTCTGGTAATGATAATAGATTTGCACATTCATTAAAATGGCCTGAGTTTTTATTAATGAAATGACATGCTCAATTAGTGTACTTATATTGGTTAACGTAAAATTCAAGACCTGGGGCTTTGAAAGCAGCATAAATTCACTGACAATGCCGTTAATCCGATCAATTTCTGATAACATGATTTCAAAATAGTCCCTGTTTTCAGTTGCCGTCGACTGAAGTAGCTGCAGGAATCCTTTGATTGAAGTTAATGGATTTCGAATTTCGTGTGCGACTCCGGCTGCAAGCTGGCCTAAAACGGATAATTTATCCGACTTTCTTAACATTTCTTCCGTCTTTTTGCGATCCGTGATATCGCGTGCGACGACTACAATGCTGTTAATTCGACAATCCTCTCCGACAACGGGGGTAACGCTCGCTTCAAGAAATACCCATTTGCCGTCTGCATGCTTGCATCTCACTTCTAATTTAACGGGTTTTTTTGTATGCATTAGATTTCCAAGTAATGATGTCAATTGGTCGATATCATCAGGATGGAAAAAGTCGAAGGATTGTTTTCCAATTTGCTCGTTTGCCTCATACCCTAGAATCGTTTTGATCGATGGAGAGGCGTAGTTAATTTTGCCGTAGACATCGATGACACAAATTAAATCTGTTGTATTTTCAGCGATAATCCGGTATTTTTCTTCACTTTCTTTTAATGCTTCTTCTCTCTGTTTACTTTTGGTAATGTCCCGCGAAATGACGGAGAAAGCGGTAATCTGGCCTTCCTCATTAAAAATCGGGGATAAAGTTAAGCTTGAATTGATGGGTGTACCATTTTTATGGATTCGCACGGCTTCATAATTTTTAATTTGGACTCCTTGAGCAACAAGGGTTGTTAACCGAAGGGCGTCTTCCAGGTCCCACTCGGGAACAATGGGCATGATCGGGCTTTTGCGATTCGACAAATCTTCCTGTTTCCATCCATAGATTTTTTCAAACGCGGGATTGACACGGAGGCCGCTGAAAAAGTCCAAGAAATTTTCAAAAATGCTTTTTCCTAAAAAATACATCCCCACTTTGGTAAGCGAAATGCATTGTAAACACGATGCTATCCCCCACTTCCTAAGTGAAAAATACTGTTTTTTTGGGTTTTGGTTTTTCAAAAATTTTAGTTTTTTATTAAAAGGAACTTTTTCAGTGGCTTCATTGACACGGACGGAGTTGTCTTCAAAATTTGTAATGGTAATGGCGTCAGCTGAATTCGTAAAAAGCGCTTCCAAATATTCTTTTGTCGCAATAAGTTCTTTCTCTTTCTGCTTTTTTTCCGTTATGTCCAGGCAAAACCCGATAATTTCAATTACCTTCCCGTCCTGCCGTATAGGGCTAAGGGCTGTTAAATATGGAATGCCTGCATAGCTTCCTTCATAAGATAAACTTTCGCCGTTCCAAACTTTGTTATAACTTTCGATTTTAAACTCAAGCAAATGTTCTGGTACTATTTCTTCCAGTTTCTTTCCTTTCATATGTTCAGGGCCACAGCCAAATTGTTTAAATAATTCTCCATCTGCTTCGGTACAAATAAACGTTTCGCCTATTTTTTTCAACTTAAAAAACAGACTAGCTTGTTTTGTCGTCGCTTCCATTAGGCACGTTTGAGGACCGTTGCTGGTCACATAAGTTGTTTCGGTGTTCTTCATTCTAAGCGTCCTCCTTTTGACCCGTATCTTGTTATAATAAAAATACGTCAAAAGTCATGAATTACCTTCTATTTTTTAAATTAACGCAAAGTTGGGAATATTCGGAAACTTTGTTTAGACATATCCTCATTCTATTCCCCTCTGGACATGCATAGATTGAAGTAATGGAGGAGGGGGGACCGCATGAATATCAGTACAATCGGGGAATGGTTAACACTTTTTTTTATGTCATTTGCTCTTGGAATGGATGCCTTTTCCATAGGACTGGGGATGGGGATGCTAGAACTCCGCCTTCGTCAAATTTTAAAAATAGGAATAACGATTGGTATTTTCCATATGGCGATGCCGCTTGTCGGATTAACGTTAGGAAGGCAAATCTCGGAACATTTTGGCGGAATAGCAGCAATGATCGGCGGCTTCTTGCTGCTTCTGCTCGGGATCCAGATGATTCGCTCCTCTTTTCAATCAGGAGGGCAGCCTTTTGTTCAACCGGTTGGCGTAGGATTATTTGTTTTCGCGATGAGTGCCAGTCTCGATAGTTTTTCCGTCGGTTTAAGTCTCGGCATTTTTGGTGCGCGGACATTTGTCACCATTATGATGTTTGGTTTGATGAGCATGATTTTAACATGGTCAGGTCTGCTTGTCGGGAGAAAAATGCAAGAGTGGCTCGGAACATATAGCGAGGCTCTAGGAGGTTTTATTTTGTTTGCTTTCGGGATTAAACTCCTCTTGCCAATATAGGCAAAGTAGTGCCCTTTCAGTTAAGAAAGTTCTTATTTTCAAGAATCCATTTTCGCCTGTAAAAAAATAAAAAAATAGAAGCAAAAAATAGGATCAAACTTCTCTAGTGTGGTGCTATTTTCATGGCATTTGGACAATAAACAGTTGATTTCCGACAATAAATCGATTCCATCGGACAATCAATGGCCTGTGTCGGACAATAAATTTAGTATTTTGTACACTTATTTGTCCAAAAGTAAGATGTTATTGTCTAAACCGGATGACTTATTGTCTAAATAAGAGCACTTATTGTCCGAGACGAAATCATTTTAAATGATGTAACGATTCGTGACCGTTTTTCCTCATTTCCAAGATCTAACGAGGTGTTCTTAAAATAACGAATGTTCGAGTACTGAAATTCAAACTATTTTTCTAGAAGGGGCAGTAGGAAGGTTGGCGAGCTGGGCCAATCTTTTTTATAATGGTAAATAAAACGATCTTAGAGGTGAACGGCAGTGAAAAAAGTTTTGTTCGTTTGTACAGGGAATACGTGTAGAAGCCCGATGGCTAAAGCGCTACTTGAACATATAGGGAAAGATGAATTTGAAGTAAAGTCGGCGGGAATCTTTGCTGTGAACGGGCAGGCGCCAAGTGCTCACGCCGTTACCGCACTTTCTGAAAAAGGAGTCGAGCTCGATCATTCTTCCGCTATGCTGACGGACGATTTGATCCAATGGGCTGATCTCATATTGACGATGACCGAAAATCATAAACGTACGATTTTTAACCAGTTTCCGAAAGCCATCGAAAAAACATTTACGTTAAAAGAGTATGTCTATAAATGGGCATCTCCCGAACAGACAGAAGAAAATGAAATTTCGTCTTTTGATGTGTCAGATCCGTACGGCGGAACGTTAAATGTTTATAAAAAAACGTGTGAGGAATTGGAAGAGCTTATTCAAGAGATGATAAAACGAACGCTTTAAATTATTTAAAATGAAAGTTGAATCTATAAGCAAATCGAATTACAATGTAAGCTAGTAGAACGTAGACTTACTACTGGGAGGACGTATAAAATGAAAGTCGCAATTGGCTCTGATCACGCAGGTGTTCAGCTACGTCAAGAAATTGTCCAAATGATGAAGGAATTAGGAATTGAAGTGGTAGATATCGGCTGTGAATGCGGGACTTCAGTCGATTATCCGGATTATGCGGTTCCGGTTGCGGAAAAAGTAGCAAAGGGCGAGGTCGATCGCGGTATACTCATTTGCGGAACTGGGATCGGAATGAGCATCGCGGCGAATAAAGTGAAAGGTGTACGCTGTGCATTAGTGCATGATCTTTTCAGTGCAAAAGCAACACGTCAGCATAATGACTCGAACGTCCTGGCGATGGGAGAAAGGGTCATTGGTCCCGGACTCGCACTCGAAATTGCAAAAGTATGGCTGACGACGGAATATGAAGGCGGACGCCACGGACGCCGTGTAGATAAAATTACGCAATATGAAAATCAATCAGTTTAACTTAAAGTTAAAAAGGGGACGAATTTAAAAATGAGTGGCCAGCTGGACAAAATTAAAGAGCAGGTCCTTCAAGCCTTATCCGATCTACAAAAGGAAGCTCACCTTGGACCGGATCAGTTGCTCGTGATCGGTGCAAGCACGAGCGAGGTTATTGGAGAGAAAATCGGAACGTCGGGAACAATGGAGACGGCTCAAGCGTTGTTTGAAGGAATTCAAATTTTTCAGGAAGAAACAGGTGTAGCTCTTGCTTTTCAATGTTGTGAACACTTGAATCGAGCGCTGGTCGTCGAACGTGAAGTGGCTGATAAGAGAAACTATGAAATGGTTCGTGTCATTCCTGCCCGCTCAGCAGGCGGCGCACTTGCGACTTTCGCTTACCATCACTTAAAAAACCCTGTCATCGTGGAGTTCATTAAGGCCGATGCAGGAATTGACATTGGCGACACATTAATTGGCATGCATTTGCGCCATGTTGCCGTTCCCGTGCGCAGCCGGGTGAAATCGATTGGCGAAGCCCACATTACGTTAGCGAGAACGAGGCCGAAGCTCATCGGCGGAGAACGCGCCGTCTATCCGAACAAAGAAGACATTCGCTGTTTTTAAAATGAAAGAGGACAACCATGCAGGTTGCCCTCTTTTTATATATCGGATCAATCATAGGCGGAAGTGGGCTTCTTGCCTCTTGCTTCCGAACCAACTCGTGAACCAAGTTGGTTCCTAGCTTTCTTCAATTAACGTCGCCTGGATCAATAGTTTTCCGGAATTGGCCTCTTTTCCTCTAAAACTTCCATAAACGGTTACTTTATCTCCATTTTTTAAACCGTTGTTCATTGTATAGTTTAATACTTTAAACGTCTCGTTTTTATTTCCTAGTTTTACAATAAGATTAAAGGAGCCACCCATGCCTTTCGTAAGGGCTTTGACATCTCCTGAAATTTCCCCGCTCGCTTTTACCGTCGTACCCTTATGTTTTTCAGGCTCGCTGATGAGTCCTTTATTTACATCAACGGCTTCTTTCTTTAATAGTTTGATGCTTTCAGCTTGTTCTTTTTGCAGGGCCGCTGCTGTTTCCTGCTTTTCTTTTTTATGTTCTTTCGGCTCGGCGGATTTTGTCTCACTGCAAGCGGCAAGACTTAATGCCATCGATAAACCGAGCATCATACATGCAATTTTTTTCATAGTAGTTTTCACCTTTCGTTAATCTTGTCACCGCTTTCTATTCTATCATGTTTTCACTTCCGAAAAAAAGTAATTTTCTGAACTCATTGAACAGTGGGCATATTGACCTTGTTTATTGAGCAGAAGCGTCTTCATGCCATCTAGTTGTTCCAATATATTCCTTACCACTTTTGAAAAGAAGGGTGCTATCATTCATAACATTGTGTATGTTAAAATACGAGTAGAGGTTGTTCAAAAAGTCCGGGAAAAATAGCTGTCGAATCTCATCGTTGGCTTGCTTTTGCGCTGCTCACGTATTAAAAAGCATACGTTCCGCTGCTCAAAGCTTCGCCGCCTCGATCTTCTCGGCTCTTTTTGTCCTCCTTTTTGAACATGACGTTAAGAAAAATTGTGTAACTAGGGAGGAAGCAAAACGTGGAAAAGCTAGCTGTACAAGACAAAGAAGTGTTTGCCGCCATTCAAGATGAATTAGGCCGCCAGCGCAGCAAAATTGAGCTTATCGCTTCAGAAAACTTTGTAAGTGAAGCGGTTATGGAAGCTCAAGGATCTGTGCTTACAAATAAGTATGCTGAAGGATATCCTGGCCGCCGCTATTACGGTGGATGTGAATATGTGGATGTTGTAGAAAATTTAGCCCGTGATCGCGCTAAAGAAATTTTCGGTGCAGAACACGCAAACGTACAGCCTCATTCGGGGGCACAGGCTAACATGGGAGTTTATTTTACGATTCTTGAACCTGGCGATACAGTGCTTGGAATGAACCTTTCCCACGGGGGACATTTGACACACGGCAGCCCGGTTAACTTTTCTGGGACGTTGTACAATTTTGTCGAATATGGCGTAGACAAAGAAACACACCGCATCGATTACGATGATGTCCGCCAAAAGGCAAAAGAGCATAAGCCGAAGCTGATCGTTGCCGGCGCAAGTGCATATCCTCGCGCGATTGACTTTAAAAAGTTCCGTGAAATTGCGGATGAAGTCGGCGCTTACTTAATGGTCGATATGGCTCACATTGCAGGGCTAGTTGCAGCAGGGCTTCATGAAAACCCGGTTCCATATGCGGATTTTGTCACAACAACAACGCATAAAACGCTTCGCGGACCACGCGGCGGCATGATTTTATGTAAAGAAGAATTCGCGAAGAAAATTGACAAATCCATTTTCCCTGGCATCCAGGGCGGACCGCTCATGCATGTCATTGCCGCTAAAGCTGTTGCCTTCGGTGAAGCGTTAACGGATGACTTCAAAGATTATGCGAAGCGGATCGTTGACAATGCGAAACGTTTAGCAGATTCGTTGAAAAAAGAAGGAATTACGCTTGTATCCGGCGGCACAGATAATCACCTCGTGTTAATCGACGTGAGCACGCTTGGCACAACAGGTAAAGTAGCGGAAAAAGCGCTTGATGACATCGGCATTACAGTGAACAAAAATACGATTCCATTCGAAACGCAAAGCCCATTTGTCACAAGCGGCATTCGTATTGGTACGGCTGCGGTAACGACTCGCGGCTTCGGGCTTGAAGACATGGATGAAATTGCCTCCATCATCGCATTTGTCTTGAAAAACGTTGAAGACGAAGCAAAAATTAAAGAAGCGATTCCACGTGTAGAAGCATTAGCGAACAAATATAAGTTATACGAGTAAGATTGAAAGCTGTCGGGAAGACCCCGGCAGCTTTTTCTGTGGAGGAAGTGGAGGAAACCGGATTTGGCGGAATTCTTTCTCAAGTCGGCGGAATTATGTTCAATATCGGCGGAATTTTATTTGAATTTGGCGGAATTAATATGAATCTTAAAAACGTAATCAGCAGGAATTCACGAGTTTATGTCGAAATAGATCGAAAAATAAGAAGGAGTGAGACGCTTTGATTGTGAAACAAAGAAAAATCCCCATAAAAATTAAAAAGTTAGAAGCTTTATTACGAAGATTGCCAAAGCACCATCCAAAACGAAGCGAAATTGAAGTCGATCTCGCAAAAAGTTTAGCGGGTTATAAGGGAGAACAGTCTTTAGATTACTATTTAAGCTTCCTCCCGGCTGACGAATACTTTATTCTCCATGACCTTCGGCTTTCGGGAGGAAACTACTACTTCCAACTCGATACATTCATCATCTCATCGTCTTTTCTTCTCATCCTGGAAGTTAAGAATCTCTCAGGAACGCTCCAATTTGATCAAATCTTTCATCAACTTCTACGTACAAATGGTGAAAAAGAGGAAGTATTCCCAGATCCGGTCCAGCAGGTCGAACATCAACGGTTTCAGCTTAAGAAGTGGCTGGAAAATAACCGTTTTTCTTCCATACCGATTGAACCCCTCGTTGTCATTTCAAATCCACAAGCCATCATTAAAACAACATCCAGGGACAGTCGTTTATTGCCGCCTGTCATTCGCAATTCAAGCCTTTTCAAAACAATCCATCAGATGAAAGAAATTCATCAAGAAGAGAAACTATCGAAAAAAGATATTAGAAAATTATGTAGACTTCTATTAAAACACGATATTCCGAACAACCCCGATATGCTGGAGCGATATCAAATCTCCGAATTTGAACTTATAGCAGGTGTTCAATGCCCCGCTTGCGATGCGATTCCGATGGAAAGAAAGAGGGGGAAGTGGATTTGTTCCCATTGTTTTACCTCTTCAAAAGATGCCCATATCCGTGCTTTAAATGATTATGTTCTCCTTTTTCAGTCAAGCATTACAAATGAACAGATGCGAAGCTTTTTAAAACTTTCCTCCCCCAATGTTGCGAATAAATTGCTCAGACAAATGAATATCCCATATTCAGGAACAACAAAAGGAAGAGCGTATAGTTTGTCTTTCGACGAATAAAAAAGACATATGGGTATGAAAGGGAAAATAGGATGTTATGTCTAATATTTTAGTATTGAAGAAAATAACAGTGGGAGGTTTTTCATGTCAACGGTAATTACGGTTCAACAGCTTTCCAAGCGTTATGGCACGGTTCAGGCGGTGAACGACATTTCTTTTAATGTTGAAAGAGGCGAGATTTTTGGAATTATCGGTCCGAACGGCGCCGGAAAGACGACAACGATTGAAATATTGGAAGGGTTAAGAAAACGGGATGGCGGACTTGTCGAAGTGTTGGGCCTTGATCCGCAAAAAAACCGGACGGCATTAAATGAGAAAATCGGTGTCCAATATCAGGCGACATCGATTCAAAAAAAGATGAAAGTGAAAGAGGCGGTGGATTTATTTTCTTCGTTTTATTCTCGTAAAGAAAACAGTAAGGACATTATCGAGATATTAGGTTTGGAAGAAAAAATGAATCACTTTTTTGGCGATTTATCCGGGGGCTGGAAACAGCGCGTCACGCTTGCCCTGGCCACGCTTCATCAGCCGGAAATCGTCTTTCTTGATGAACCGAGCATGGGACTTGACCCGCATGCTAGGCGGGAACTCTGGTCAATTATTCAGCTATTAAGGGATTGCGGCTGTACGATCGTTGTAACAACCCACTACATGGAAGAAGCCGAGAAGCTGTGTGACAGGGTAGCCATGATTTACAACGGTGAAATTAAAGCATTAAACGAGCCCCGTCTACTGTTAGATGAGATGGCCGTCAACTATTTGTCGTTTTACAGCAATGAAATTGACGAGCTTCAATTAGCCGCACTTCCCGGAGTGGTCAAAGTTGAAAACGAGGAGTTCTTTTTCAAAGTCTTTACCGAAACGATGCAGCAAACCGCCTATTATTTGTTCAAGCATTGTGAAGAACACGCTATCTCACTCACTGACTTTAAATTTGAAAAAGGGACGCTCGACGATCTGTTCGTACATTTTTTAGAAAAGGGGAAAAAAGATGAACGCATTGGCTAAATTAACGATCCTGGAAACGAAAATGTTTTTCCGTGATAAAATGCAAGTGTTCTGGACGTTTTTATTTCCTGTGCTCATGATCTGGTTGTTTGGCTCAATGTTCAAAGATGGGAAAATTGGCGGGCTGACTTTCGCTGAAGCGTATGTGCCGTCATGGATCGGTGTGAACATTGTAACGACCGCATTTTTTACATTGGGAACAGTGCTTGCCTCTTACAGGGAAACGGGAGTCTTGCGCAGATACCAATCGACGCCGCTGAAACCGTGGAAAATATTATTTGCCCATACGGTGCAGGGAACCGTCATTTTTGCGATCTCCGCCGTCATTCTGGCGATATTCGGCAGCTTATTATTTCATTTAGGCATGCCTAAATACCTCGGCAGCACACTTCTCGCCCTGGTCATCAGCATCGTTTCTTTCTTTCCGCTCGCCTTGTTCTTAACTTCGCTTGGAAAAAACACACAAACGTCAGCCGCGATTAGCTCGTTATGCCTTAACTTAATGATGTTCTTATCAGGAGCGACATTTCCGCTGCAAATGATGCCCGACTTTTTGCAATATGTGGCCAAAGCATTGCCGCTCTACTATGTTATTGAATTGCTCCGCGCCACATGGAATACTGCGCCGATATGGGAACGTGGGACGGACGTTATTGTACTTCTCGGAATTGCCGTTATCTCAATCGTACTTTCCTCTCGATTCTTTCGCTGGAGTGATAAGAGTTAAATTTCCCCAACTTGAACTGACGCCCTTTTTTCTGTAAAATTTGTAGAAGTGAGTTTGTCGCATAGAAGGGCTGGCTCTGATTGGAAAGGAGAGTTAAGATGGGTAAAGTACATGTATTCGATCATCCGTTAATTCAACATAAGCTTACATACATTCGAAATGAGGAAACGGGAACGAAAGAATTCCGTGAGCTCGTCGATGAAGTTGCTGCATTAATGGCATACGAAATTACAAGAGATCTTCCTCTTGAAGAAGTGACGGTAAAAACGCCGGTTGCAGAAACAAAAACAAAGGTTATTGCCGGCAAAAAAATGGGACTCGTTCCGATTCTTCGGGCAGGGCTTGGCATGGTAGACGGCATTTTGAAATTGATTCCGGCAGCAAAAGTCGGGCATGTCGGCTTGTACCGCGATCCGGAAACGTTAAAGCCGGTCGAATATTACGTGAAGCTTCCGAAAGATGTCGAAGAACGTGATTTCATCGTCATCGACCCGATGCTCGCGACAGGAGGATCGGCTTCAGCTGCGATTACGTCAATCAAAAACCGCGGCGCAAAAAATATTAAATTAATGTGCCTCGTTGCCGCTCCAGAAGGCGTCCAATTGATTGAAGAAGAGCACCCTGATGTCGACATTTATTTGGCGGCATTAGACGAAAAATTGAACGATCACGGCTATATCGTACCCGGACTTGGCGATGCCGGCGACCGTTTATTCGGAACAAAATAAGACAAGCAAAAAGTTCACATAGTGCTCTATGTGGACTTTTTTATTAGCGGAGGTGGTGAGTTGAAGCTTGATAGACTACTCGCAATGACAATGATTTTGATCAATCGTCGAAAAGTTCGTGCGCAAGAATTAGCAGAAATGTTTGGCGTTTCCGTAAGAACGGTATATCGCGATATGGAGGCGCTAAGCCGGGCGGGAATTCCGGTTATCGAGTACCAGGGAACCAATGGCGGAATCGGGTTGATCGAAGGCTATCGATTGGACAAACAAGTGTTGACGAAAGAAGAATTGACCGCTATTTCAACGGCTTTAAAAGGAGTGGCCACAACTTATGAGGATATCCACACTACGGCTGTTTTAGAAAAGATAAAAAGCATATCTGATGATAGAAATCAAGAATCGGTCTTTATTGATTTAAGTCCATGGGGGCAAAACCCGGTTGTGAAAGAAAAATTGACGATATTGAAAAGAGCTATCGAATCGTTAACTGTTGCTCAATTCACGTATTCCAACAGCCGGGGGGAAGCAGGAAGGAGACGGGTCGAGCCTCATCTATTGATTTTGAAAGGACGGGCGTGGTATTTGTACGGCTATTGCTTAGATAGAAAACAGTTTCGGCTGTTTAAGCTTGCTCGAATGAAATATCTTTCGTTGACCGAATGCGTCTTTGAGCGCAAAGAATTTAAAACAGAAGAGCTTCCGTGGGAAAAAGAGTGGTATGATCCGAAAAATACGGTTAAGCTGAAGCTTGGTTTTCGCCCGGAACTGCGCACTTCTGTAGAGGAGTGGTTTGATGCGCAGAACATTACAACTGATGAATCGGGGCGATTGATTGTGGACATCGAAATGCCCGACGACAATTGGCTATACGGCTTTATTTTAAGCTTTTTGGATAACGCGGAAGTGCTTGAACCTCTGCATATGAGAGAAAAGATAAAAGAGCTTTCCAGAAAGATCAACAACATGTATTCATAGCGCCCTGCTCTAAAAAAAAGAAGCCAATATGACATACAGCTGTCATGTTGGCTTTTTTATAATAAGCAGAAAGGAGGATGATCACATTGAAAAACCAAGTAGTTTGTCAGAGCTGTGGGATGCCGATGAACGAGCGATCCCTTTTCGGAATTGAAAAATCGGGTGCGAGAAGCGAGGATTACTGTTGTTATTGCTATGAAAAAGGTGAATTTAAGCAACCTGATCTCACATTGAAAGAAATGACCGAACTCTGTGTTTCTTACATGAAGGAAGATGGGATGGAAGAGGATGAAGCCCGTGATATTTTACGAGTAACATTGCCGTCCTTAAAAAGATGGAGAAAGAGGGTTCCTTCTTGAAGCCTGAGATCTTTTATAGTGAAGCATTCCATTTTGCCGGCATTTCCGTACAAACATCGAATCAGAAGGAAATAGGAGCAAAAGGGGAAATTCCGACGCTGTGGGAAAAGTATTTTACTGACAAAGTGGAACGGAATATCCCTCATCCTACTTCACCTGCCGTGACACTCGGACTGTATTCCGACTATGAAAGTGATATACATGGTGAATATATGTTTTCGGTCGGGAAGAAAATAAAGAAAACAGATGAAGTACCGCCGGGAATGAAGGTAAAAGTCGTACCTCGGTCAACCTATTTGGTCTTTACGACACGAAAAGGGAGCCTGTCCGAAATTGTCCAGGAAACATGGAGAGAGATTTGGAGTTATTTTGAAACATCGGAGAGGAAACGTTCCTACACATGCGATTTTGAATGGTATGATGAAAGATGCGAGGACCCCAATGACGCTCAAATAGATATTTATGTAGCGGTTAAATAATTTGATTTGAAAAAGGTAATCTCTTAACGGGGGATTACCTTTTTACCAATCGGATAAAGTTGTTGGTTATAAAGAGCCGGAGGAAGGAAGTTACTATGAAAGTTCAATCAAGGACATGTTTCCGCGAAAATTCGCAAATGAAGCGCTAGAGGATAGCGCCAATGTTGATGATCTCCATCAACAAATTGAAAAGAAAGTCCAAAAATAAATGAATCGTGCAGTAGCGTCTGGTTAGACCAAAACCCGTCCAATCGTTAACTTAACGTTTGGACGGGTTGGACGCCTTTAGTTTGCCTTCCACTCCATGGGAAGGACAAATTCCCCATTTTCATTTTTAACGAATGGGATAACTGCTGTTACAGCATCGATGTTAATCGGTCCGTAAACATGCGGGTATTCTTTGCCGTTTGATGCCCGTTCATATTTGATTTCAGCCTGGACCAGATCGGGGTCGATCTTCAGCAATACTAAATCTGTTTCTCCTGCAAAATGTTTTTCCGCCGTTTTTGTTGCCTGTTCTAGAAACGAACAGTGAATGAAGCCTTCCGTCAGCAAGGATTCCTCGTGAATTTCTCCCTGCGCTTTTGCCTGTTCCCAAACGTGCCTTTTCATTACTTTCACAATCAATTTGTTCCACCCACTTTAGCAATAAAAAAAGACACCGTTACTATGTGTCCATTCAGCTTTTCTATGTTTTCGGCATTACTTAATAAGCCAGACGTATCCCTGACGTCTATGATAATAGTAGTATAACACATAGGAAAATATAAGTCTATATTTGGTTCAGAATTTTTTGTATACTCATAAGGAACAAAAAAGAAACAACAATTTCCAGCATTTAAAAGGAAAGAGGATCAAAGCGGCTGAGCGCTCTTTATCCTCTTTCTTCAAACGTTATTGAAATCAGTCGATCGGTGTCCGGGTCATGCATTACTGAAACACGGACGTCTTTCGTTACGGCATTTTCGGTCACGATAAAATTAAAAAAGTCGATGACCGTACCATCAGGGTTAATTCTCCTCGTATCATATCTATAATCGCTTACTTTGCTGTTCGGATATTTTTTCTTTGTTTCTTGCAAGGCAAGTTTGCCCCATTTCGCATAATCTTCTTCACTAACCGGCGCTGGGGCAACATTAACCTTCGACTTTCGGTCTACATCTTCATAATATCCGATTTGCCTTGTCCCCACTTCATTCTTTTGTGCATTTCTCGTGGCGCATCCCGCTACCAATAACGGGAGAACGAGCAATAAGAAACCTATATTTCGCCTTTTCATTTGCTTGCATCTCCTTATACGCTTTTGCCTATAAGAGAAGTTTTTGCTAATAGGGGCAAAATTATGAGAACGAATAGAAACAAAAATTCAAAAAAACTTATTCAAACGTGTTCGGTTTTTGGATCCATCCTTGTTCATAGGCATAGCTCGTCAATTCCACACGATTTTGCAAATGAAGCTTTTTTAAAATATTTTTAAGATGGTTTTTTACCGTGTTTTCCGAAATGAACAGCTCGTCAGATATTTCTTTGTTCGAATGGCCTTTAGCGACGAGGTTCAACACTTGTTGCTCGCGGTCGGACAATGGGTTATGCTGATTGACCGGTTTGTTTCGCTGGCTGAATTCCAGCAAGATTTTTAGCGCCAATTCTTTTGTCATCGGAACTTCATCTAACGCGAAAGCCCGCAAATATTCATGCCAGCGCGAAGGGTCAATGTTTTTCAGCAAATACCCTTGAGCCCCTTTTTTTAGCGCTTCAAAAAGATGGGTGATGTCATCGGAGACAGTTACAATGACGATTTTTACATACGGAAACTGGCTCTTAATCATTTTTGTCGTTTCAAGTCCGTCCAATCCCGGCATGTGGATGTCCATTAAAATCATGTCAGGCATGAGCTTTTCGGTCAATTCCATCGCTTCTTTTCCACTTCTCGCTTCACCGACAACTTGAAACTCTTCAATATCTTCAAGGATGTCCATTATGCCTTCTCGTGCATGCGCGCTGTCATCGGCAATGATAATGCGGTAAGGCTGTATCATGACGCATTCTCCTTTTTGATTTCAACAATGGTTTGTCCATTTCTCCTGTTAAAAGTCAAGGCCCAGCCCATTTCTTCCGTTCGATCTCTCATAATCTGCAAGCCGTAGCGGGCGGCTTTTGATGTTTCTTCGCAAAAGCCAATCCCATCGTCTTTGACCTGGCATATAAAGCCTGTCTCAGTCATCCGTGCGTCGATCCAAATACGGCTTGCGTGAGCATGTTTCGTAATGTTCATTAGCGCTTCTTTTAAGCAGGCGTATAATTCAATTTTTTCCTTTGCGGTTAAATCATTTTCGTGAAGTTCCCAATAGGTGGTCACGTGTAAATCGTTTTCCTCTTTTACGGATTGGATGAGTTCATTCAAAAGCTGTTCCCACGGCAACATGTGCGGTTCAGGGGCGTGGCGGAGATTGGTGATTGCCTGCCTGACATCTTGATTGACATGATGCAACGTTTTTTCGATTTTTTGATAAGCTTCGTTATCTTCTAAACGGGTCGCCTTCTTCAATTTGTCCATTTTTACTGACAATAAAAAAAGAGATTGCGCAATCCCGTCATGCAGCTCCCGTGCGATTTTCTCCCGCTCCTCAAGCGCCGCTTTGTAGGCTTTCTCTTGCTTTAACTCTTCCTGCATTTTTTCAAGTAGGTTAAACAATTTAAGAAGAAAAATCATCGTAACGAGAAAAACGATCAAAGGGGAGAGCCAGTTGCCGAGCTCCATTGAGATATATTGCAAGAAAAATGTATGGCGGCTGAATTCCCAGATGCCGATTGTGATCGTTGGAATAAGCAAGATCAGCCATTTAATTTGTTTATAGGTCATAAGGATCACCTTTAATTAAAAAGTAAAGAAGGAGATTGCCTCCTTCTTAGTGGATCGTCATTTCTTTTTGCTCCATGTTATGGAGGTCGCGGGCGATTACATGGTACATCACTTCATACGTTCCGGTTTCAGGAAAGGTGTATTGGGCGATGTAAGTTCCTTTACCTTTTTTTACGGCGTTTATCATTTTATGTTTTTTCTCGTCTTTTTTCCAAACTTCAAATTTCACTTCATCAGCATCGTTTACGTTTTTGTTTTCTTGTGTCACTTTTACTGAAAGTGTCACCTTGCTGCCGGCTTTCGCTTTAGAAGGCTCAGATGCAAATTGAACGTGAATAGGAACAGGAGGCTTTTTTTCTGTTGGTTTGCTCTCGTGATGCGGATGTCCGTTCGATGATGAGCAGGCGGAAAGCACCAGGCTGAGCGCAATGAATAAAAAAATAACTTTTTTCAAAAGAGGCCCCCCTTTGTTAACGAATTGATTTTATCAAGCGTGTCTTCTTTATCAAATTTCGTTCCCATCGGCAAGTAAGCGCGAACATTATTATCTTTATCAATTAAAAAGGCGGTGTTGGAGTGCATGACCGTTTTGCCGGTTTTTTGAACGAAAAATCCAAGTTTCTTCGCCAGTTCCGGCATTTTTTCCTCGTCGCGGATAATAACCCAGCCGCTTTTGTCCAGTCCGATTCGCTTCGCATAGTCTTCCAACACGTCAGGTGTATCGACTTTCGGATCAATCGTCACCATCACAAATTCTACTTCTTTGCCGAATTTGCCGTCCTTTTTCAACTCGTTTTGCAATTGGGCGAGGCGCTGTGTCGTGATCGGGCAAACATCGGGACAACTTGTGTAAATCAATTCAAGGACACGTACCTTTTTCGACTTCCCAAAGGAATAAGTGGTTCCGTCGATTTTCTTCATCGTCATCGAAGGAAGCGACTGTTTAACCGGCAACTCGTGTTTCTCTTTCCAAATCAGATAAGAAACGATACCGAGTATGACAATCATCAAAATAATGAAAGGAACTATCATTTTTCGCTTCATCTGTTTATCCTTTCCTTTCTCACAACTATGTAACAATTTTATCTAATCATATAAAATTCCAACAATAAATAGCCCGGGTGAGCTATACTTTTTGAAATTCTTTAAGACTATAATAGGTAAGGCTCTTCACATTATATAAAATAAAGGTGCAAAATACGAGGATGTTTCCCATGAAAAAGTTGATTTCTATCATTTTTATCGTTTTTCTTTCCGTTGGCATTTTCCCGGCAAAAGGGCTGGCGCATGCGACTTTAGTTCAATCAAACCCGGCCGCGGAGAGCCAGTTAAACAAGTTTCCTCATGAGATTGTATTAGCCTTCAATGAGCGATTAGAACGGGAACTTTTTGAACTTCAAGTCTATGACAGAAACGGCAAGGCAGTTGCAAAGCAAAAACCGAAAATGAGCACCGACCAGAGAGTGCTTTCATTAAAATTACAGAAACAGCCAAAAGGGGTTTACACGGTTACGTATCATATCATTTCGGCAGATGGCCACCCTGTCAGTGATTCGTATGTCTTTACGGTTGGAAAAACGAGTAAATCGGGCAAAGGGCCTTCAGATAAGGCAGCCAATCATCAGCACGATATTTTAGGAAGTCCGGTAATATGGGGATTCCGGGCAGCTTACTTTTTCATCATGTTGCTGGTGGCAGGCTTTGTGTATTGGGGGACTGTATTGTCTTCCGAAAAGAGAAGCTCCCTTTTTCGAGTATGGGAAAAACGTCTGTTGAAGCTTAATGGTTACGCCTTGATCATTTTTATTGTGCTTTCGGCTGTTGATCTTTTAAGCGGAGAGGAAATGGATAAAGTTGGCCGATTGCTTTTAAAGACGACAGTTGGCCTGTCCTGGATCTTCTCTTTCATTCTTGCTTTTGCCGGGATAGCCATAGTTGGGCGAAAGAAATGGATAAATATAGTATGGATCGTTCTCACTTTCCTTGTGAAAAGCTTAAACGGCCATGCTGCCGGGGCGGACCGGGTGTATCTCTCCGTTCCGCTTGATATGATTCACTTGTTTGCCGCGTCACTTTGGGCCGGTGGAGTATTCTACTTGTTTTTAGTGCATAGAAAAGATAAAGAGCAAATGCGAATGTTTTTGCCCGTGTTTTCAAAAACGGCGTTTATTTCACTTGTGGCTTTAATGATTTCAGGTCTCCTTTATACGCTGATTTTGCAGCCGAAACTCTCGTATTTAGTTGAAACGTCATGGGGGATTCTTCTTCTTATAAAAATCGTTGCCGTTTTGGCGGTGCTCATTGCGGGGGCAATGATACGCCGGAAAATAACGGTCAACGAATCGATTTCCACATGGCTGAAGGCCGACTTTAGTTTATTGGTCGCCATTATCATTATTGTCGGAGCATTAACGTATATGAGCCCGACTCCGGTTAACGAGCCGCTGACATGGGTGAAGGACACGAATAGCGGGCAAATACAAACGGAAATTAGCCCAATGAAGCCGGGAAACAATTCATTTTCAGTCGAGGTTGTGACAAAGAAAGGGAAACCAAAGCCAAGAGCTGTTGAACTATGGCTCTATTCGCTTGATTCGGACAAGATGGCACCGATTAAAGTTTCGTTAAAAAAACAAGGGAGCCCGAAAGCTGATAAGAATCAACTTGAGGAAACCTATGCGAGAAGCGGACCGTACCTTCCGTTTCCGGGAAAATGGTTAGTTGAGGTAAAAGTTCTAGATCAGAATGATAATGAACAAGTATGTAAAAAAGAAATCAGGATTTTTGATATTCAATAGGATGGTGAATCTGGTATGAAAAAACGAATGGCAATGATGGCGACATTCGTGTTCAGTTTGTTTGTATTTGCAGGTGTAGCAAGCGCTCATGTTGTTGTATTCCCACAAAAAACGACACAAGGGACGTATGAAAAATTTACGGTTCGTGTACCGACTGAAAAAGACAGTCCGACAGTAAAAGTGAAACTTGACGTGCCAAAAGAAGTGGAAGTTTTCGGCGTTGAGCCGATGCCAGGCTGGAAGTATGAACTGGCAAAAGATCAAACCGGACTTATTACAGGCATTACTTGGACGGCAGAAAATAAGGGGCTTAGAGCTTCAGAATTCGGTGAATTTAACATTCAAGGAAAAGTAAGCAATAAAGCGGACAAAATCGTCTGGAAGGCGTATCAAACGTATAAAGATGGTAGTGTGGTGAAATGGACGGGAGCGGAGGACTCGGAAAATCCGGCTTCTGTCACACAAGTTGCGAAAAGCAATGGAAATGCTCATGATCATCATGCAAGCCATGCGGGAGCCAATGAGGAATCAGCGCAAACGAACCATGAAGAAGCGAAACCATCAAACATACCGCTTTATCTATCCATCGCAGCAGTAATTCTTAGCCTTGTTGCCGTTATTATTTCGCTGTTAAAAGCCCGGAAGCAATAAGCAGGGAAAAAAGGGGGATCCCCCTTTTTCCCCTGCTTATAAATTTTTTTAACTTGGTTAGAATATACTTGTGATCGACGTCACAAAATTACCACATTTTATAGGATATTTTAACTGAAATTGCGTTGACATACTATAGCCGCTATTGTATCCTTACAAAGGGATATGATAAGGTTTCCATTATTGATAATAAGCCGATTTATCAATTTCCGTGGAAGGGGTCTGTACTATGAGCATCGAGAAGCGCCCATATCGGGCAATGGCATTAATGTCAGGGATTCTTTCTCAGCTTGTAGGCAGTATTTTAATAGGGATATTTGCTGGCAAATGGTTAGATGGGAAAATCGGAACGAGTCCGTTGTTTTTAATTATCGGACTGCTTCTAGGTTTATTTGCCGGCGTGTATGGCATGATCCGACTTTTATCGAAATTTTCAGGAGAAGAACAGAAATGACTGAGTACAACGCGACATTCCGAAAGTACATAAAGTACATGTTCTTCTTGCTATCTATTTTTGTCCTCGGTTACGGATTCACCCCCTATCACTCCATTTTTCTCGGACTTATTTTAGGCTCCTTGTTTAGTTTATTTAATTTATGGAGTATGTATTCAAAAGTGGAACGGCTCGGACAGGCCGTCATCCACAAGAAAAAAGTGAAAACATTAGGTTCACTGTCAAGGCTTTTAATGGGAGGCCTCGCAGCGCTTATCGCCTTACGATATCCGCAATATTTTCATTTGTTAAGTGTGGTAGTGGGATTGATGGCAATCTACATTATCATGTTAATAGATTCACTTATGCAAGCCATACGCTCATAGCTAATTTTTTTTCAGGCTATGATGATCTTACTCAAAAGGAAGAGAGGTGAAGTGGAAATGGAACATGAAGCTCCTATAGTAACGTTTATGGGTCTTAACTTTAACTTGGCAAACGTTCTAATGATAATCGTTTCCTCTGTCATTGTTTTTATTATCGCGATGCTCGCTACTCGATCCCTGTCAATGAGACCGGGTGGGATGCAAAACTTCCTTGAGTGGGTAGTGGATTTTGTGAAAGGAATCATTAACAGCACAATGGATTGGAATACGGGAGGGCGCTTCCTTACATTAGGATTGACGCTCATCATGTATATTTTCGTAGCCAATATGTTGGGACTGCCATTTTCAGTCGTTGTGGATCACAAGCTGTGGTGGAAATCGCCAACTGCTGACCCAACGATAACATTAACGCTTGCTGTCATGATTGTGGGACTCACTCACTATTACGGCATCAAAATGCGAGGCTTTAAAGAATATGGAAGCCAGTTTTTCCAGCCTTTTAAACTGCTATTCCCGATAAAGCTAATTGAAGAGTTTGCGAATACACTAACGCTCGGTCTTCGGCTTTACGGTAACATCTATGCAGGGGAAGTGCTTCTCGGATTGCTAGTAAGCCTGATGCATTCCGGTATTTTTGCCGGGATTTTTGGAGCAATTCCGATGATTGTATGGCAAGGATTTTCAATCTTTGTCGGATCTATCCAGGCATTTATCTTTACAATGTTAACAATGGTATATCTCGCCCACAAGGTGAGCCACGACCATTAATTTTAAATGATTCCAGCTTCTACGGAGGCAAAAAATACAGATTTTGGGGAAAAAGAAGGGAGAACTACAAATGGGTGCATTAGCATTAGTAGCAGCTGCAATTGCTGTAGGTTTAGCGGCATTAGGTGCCGGTATTGGTAACGGTTTGATCGTAGGTCGTACAGTTGAGGGGATTGCTCGTCAACCAGAACTACGCGGTACTCTTCAAACAACAATGTTTATCGGGATTGCGTTAGTTGAGGCGCTTCCTATCATTGGTGTCGTTATTGCGTTCATCGTTTTAGGAAAAGCTTAATCGTAAACATTGTTTATCAAGGATTTTCATAATGGCGAAGCACGTTCTTCAAGGAACTTCCTTCGCCATTCCTTATGTATGACCGATTGAAGGGAGGAAAAACTTGTGCAAACCTTAACTCTAGGTCTTGCTGTAAATAGCGGAGATATTTTACTTCAGTTAGTTGCTTTTTTAATCTTAATGGCTCTATTACGCAAATTCGCATGGGGTCCGCTAATGGGCATCATGAAAGCGCGTCAAGAACATATTAACGGTGAAATAGATGCAGCGGAGAAAGCCCGCAAAGAAGCTGAAAGCAATCTCGCGCTTCAAATCGAGGAATTAAAGAAGGCGCGTGAAGAAGCGAAAGCGATTATTGATAATGCGAAAAAACAAGGTGAAGTACAAGGTGAAGCGATCATTAAAGCTGCACGCCTTGAAGCGGATCGCTTAAAAGAAGAAGCGATCGCTGACATTGCAAGTGAGAAGGATAAAGCGGTTGCGGCGCTTCGAAATGAAGTGGCATCCCTTTCTGTCATGATCGCTTCGAAAGTGATTGCGAAAGAATTGGATGAGAAAAGTCAAGAAAAGCTGATCGACGATTACCTTAAAGAGGTAGGCGAGTCTCGATGAGTAAAGATCAATCTGTCATTGCAAAACGGTATGCGTTAGCCCTTTTTGAAGTTGTTCGTGCCAATAATCTTGAACAAGTAGAGGACGAGCTTCGCTTAATCAAAGAGGTGTTTCGTTCGAACAAGGATCTTTTAAAAATCTTGAACCATCCAAAGATTTCAACAGCGGATAAAAAAGAATTAGTGAAAACAACGTTTGGTGCGGCTCTTTCTGCACCAGTTATGAATACAATTTTTCTATTAATCGACCGAAACCGGCACAACATGATTACAGAAATGGTTAGCCATTTTATCGTACTGGCAAATGAAGCGGAAAATATCGCAGAAGCGAAAGTCTACTCGGTTCGTCCTTTGACGGAAAAAGAAAAGGAAGAGCTTGAAGCAACTTTTGCGGCGCGTGTCGGCAAGGCGAAATTGCGCATTGAAAATATTGTTGACCCTTCGTTAATCGGGGGCATTAAAGTCCGTATTGGCAACCGCATTTTTGACGGAAGCATCAGCGGTAAACTAGAACGAATCGAACGTCAATTAGCCTAATTGAGGCTGTAAAAGATAGGGGTGAAATTCATGAGCATTAAGGCTGAAGAAATCAGTGCTTTAATAAAAAAGCAGATTGAAAATTATCAATCTGAAATCGAAGTAAACGATGTTGGAACAGTTATCCAGGTCGGTGACGGTATTGCCCGTGCCCATGGACTAGATCATGTTATGGCTGGCGAGCTTGTGGAGTTTTCTAACGGTGTAATGGGGATGGCCCAAAACTTAGAAGAAAACAACGTTGGTATCATCATTTTAGGGCCATATCAAGACATTCGCGAAGGTGACGAAGTAAAACGCACTGGCCGTATCATGGAAGTGCCTGTCGGTTATGAACTTCTTGGCCGGGTTGTTAACCCGCTTGGCCAGCCAATTGATGGCAAAGGGCCAATTAACACAACGAAAACTCGTCCAATTGAACAAAAAGCTCCTGGTGTTATGGCGCGTAAATCTGTACATGAGCCATTGCAAACGGGAATTAAAGCGATTGATGCGTTAGTGCCGATCGGCCGCGGACAGCGTGAGTTGATCATCGGGGACCGCCAAACGGGGAAAACGGCGGTAGCGATCGACACGATCATTAACCAAAAAGATCAAGATATGATTTGTATTTATGTTGCGATCGGACAAAAAGAATCAACAGTTGCAGGCGTAGTTGAAACGCTTCGCCAACATGGCGCGTTAGACTATACGATCGTTGTATCAGCGAGTGCTTCCCAACCAGCTCCGCTTCTTTTCCTTGCGCCATATGCCGGGGTTTCCATGGCGGAAGAATTCATGTGGGACGGAAAACACGTATTAATCGTCTATGATGATTTATCAAAACAAGCGGCTGCATATCGTGAACTTTCCTTGCTTCTTCGTCGTCCTCCAGGCCGTGAAGCCTATCCAGGGGATGTATTCTATCTTCACTCTCGCTTACTCGAGCGTGCAGCGAAATTAAACGATGAACTTGGCGGAGGTTCCATTACAGCGCTTCCGTTTATCGAAACACAAGCAGGAGACGTATCTGCTTACATTCCGACAAACGTAATTTCCATTACAGATGGACAAATCTTCTTGCAATCTGACTTGTTCTTCTCCGGTGTTCGTCCGGCGATCAACGCAGGTATTTCCGTATCCCGTGTAGGGGGAGCTGCGCAAATTAAAGCGATGAGCAAAGTTTCCGGTACCCTTCGTCTTGACCTGGCGTCTTATCGCGAACTTGAAGCATTCGCTCAGTTCGGCTCTGATTTAGATAAAGCGACACAAGCGAAATTGAACCGTGGTGCGCGTACGGTAGAAGTGTTGAAACAAGGCCTTCACAAACCATTGAAAGTTGAAAAGCAAGTAGCGATCCTTTATGCGTTAACAAAAGGATATCTTGATGATATTCCGGTCGAAGAAATCCAACGTTTCGAAGAAGAAATGCACGCGTATATGGATGCAAACTGCCAGGATGTGCTGAACACGATCGTTACAACGAAGAAACTTCCTGAAGATGACAGTCTGGATCAAGCAATTATCGCATTTAAGAAAACGTTCGCAGTTTAAATAGATAGAGAGGGGAATTCCCCTCTCAACCAGCTTAACATACAGTGTATGTTCAAAAAGGAATAAGATCTTTTTGGACTTCCTCAAAAAGGTGGTGAATTGGAGTGGCATTAAGAGACCTTAAAGCAAGAATCGATGCGACGAAGAAAACGATGCAAATTACGAAGGCGATGGAAATGGTTTCCGCAGCTGCACTCAACCGTGCGGAGAATAATGCGAAATCATTTGTTCCGTATATGGACAAAATGCAGGAAGTCGTTGCAAGTATTGCGACAGGCAGCAAAAGCGCGCGTCACCCGATGCTTGAAACCCGTCCTGTAAAGAAAACTGGATACTTCGTCATTACTTCTGACCGCGGGCTTGCAGGCGCCTATAACGCAAACGTTCTTCGCCACGTTTATCGTACGATTCAAGAGCGCCATAAGTCAGAAAATGAGTATGCAATTATCGTCGTTGGGAAAGTTGGAGTCAACTTTTTTAAACATCGTAACATGCCTATTCTTGATAGCATTACAGGAATTGGAGATCAGCCGTCTTTTGCCGTCATTAAAAACATTGCGAGCAAAACTGTCGGCTTGTACGCGGACGGAACGTTTGATGAACTTTACATGTACTACAATCATTTTGTCAGTGCCATTCAAAGCGACTTAACGGAAAAGAAATTGCTTCCGATTAGCGATATCGAAAGTCCAAAAGCGACCGCGGCTTATGAATATGAGCCTTCTGAAGAAGAAATTTTGGAAGAACTTCTTCCAAAATATGCAGAAAGCTTAATTTATGGCGCAATTTTGGACGGAAAAGCGGCAGAGCATGCTTCACGTATGACCGCAATGAAAAATGCAACGGATAACGCCAATGAGCTTATCGGCAATCTTACGTTGTCTTATAACCGTGAACGCCAGGCGGCGATTACTCAAGAGATTACGGAAATTGTCGGCGGTGCAGCGGCACTCGAATAGATAGGGATTTGGTTTCTTACGTTTCGAAGCCATAAGGTTTTATGCAAGTGAAGTTAGGAGGGAAAACGATGAATAAAGGCTACATTACTCAAGTTCTTGGCCCGGTCGTTGACGTGAAGTTTGATGACCATTTGCCGGAACTGCTTAATGCACTTAAAGTGAGCTTTGATGGTGAGAAAGGCGATTTAACATTAGAAGTCGCTCTTCACCTTGGAGATAATACAGTTCGTACAATTGCAATGGATTCAACAGACGGTCTTGTTCGCGGCATGGAAGTGACGGATTCAGGTAAACCGATTTCTGTTCCTGTAGGGAATGCGACATTAGGACGCGTATTTAACGTTACGGGTGATCCAATCGATCTTAAAGAAGAAATTCCTGCTGATGTTCGCCGTGACTCGATTCACCGCGAAGCACCATCATTCCAGGAGTTAACAACGAAAGTAGAAATTTTAGAAACAGGAATTAAAGTCGTTGACCTTATTGCACCATATGTAAAAGGTGGAAAAGTCGGTCTTTTCGGTGGTGCAGGTGTAGGGAAAACAGTTCTTATCCAGGAATTGATTAACAACATCGCCCAGGAACACGGTGGTCTTTCCGTATTCGCAGGTGTTGGAGAACGTACTCGTGAAGGAAACGACCTTTATCATGAAATGAGCGACTCCGGCGTTATTAGCAAAACAGCGATGGTATTCGGACAAATGAACGAGCCGCCTGGAGCACGTGCCCGCATCGCTCTTACAGGGCTTACAATGGCGGAATATTTCCGTGATGAAGAAGGACAAGACGTGCTTTTCTTCGTTGATAACATTTTCCGTTTCACTCAAGCAGGTTCTGAAGTGTCCGCGCTTCTTGGACGCATGCCGTCTGCGGTAGGTTATCAGCCGACATTGGCTACAGAAATGGGTCAATTGCAAGAGCGGATTACATCAACGAAAAAAGGTTCGGTTACATCGATTCAAGCGATTTATGTACCTGCCGATGACTATACTGACCCGGCTCCGGCTACAGCGTTCGCCCACCTTGATGCAACGACGAACCTTGAGCGTAAACTAACAGCAATGGGGATTTACCCTGCGGTTGATCCGCTTGCTTCAACTTCCCGTGCCCTAACGCCTGAAGTTGTTGGAGAAGAGCATTATAACGTTGCCCGCCGTGTGCAGCAAATCTTGCAACGCTATAAAGAATTGCAAGATATTATCGCGATTCTAGGTATGGACGAGTTATCCGAAGATGACAAGCTTGTTGTACACCGCGCTCGCCGCATTCAGTTCTTCTTATCGCAAAACTTCCACGTGGCGGAGCAATTTACAGGACAAAAAGGTTCTTATGTGCCTGTGAAAGAAACGGTTCGTGGATTTAAAGAAATTCTTGAAGGAAAGTATGACGATCTTCCAGAAGAAGCATTCCGCTTAGTAGGTAGCATAGAAGAAGTTGTTGAAAAAGCGAAGACTCTTGTTTAATCCGTTAAGGGGGTAGGACAAATGAGAACGTTAGAAGTAAGTATAGTTACCCCTGATGGTCCTGTGTTTGAAGGAAATGCAGAAATGGTCAGTGCGAAAGCAAAAAGCGGAGAACTTGGCATTTTAGCCGGTCACGTTCCGCTTGTTGCCCCTTTAACCATCAGTGCAGTACGTGTGAAAAATGATGGCAAAACACAAACCGTGGCCGTTAGCGGTGGTTTTATTGAAGTTCGACCTGAAAAAGTGACCGTTCTGGCACAAGCTGCTGAAAAAGTAGAAGATATTGATGTAGAACGCGCCCGTGCCGCGAAAGAACGCGCAGAGCGCCGGTTAAACAACAATCAAGGTGAAATTGACGCCAAACGTGCAGAATACGCATTGAAGCGCGCAATCAACCGCATCGATCTAGCTGAAGGCAGACGATAATGCACAAACCCTCCGGGAATTGAATTCCTGGAGGGTTTTCTTCTGTTTTACGATTAAGCGGTCGGGGCCGGCGGAAAGCTCCATCTTATCAAACCAGCTAAAGTGAGGCCCATGAGGACGGAGCGCATAAGAGATACTGTCGCGTTCTAAAGGACAGCTTTTTGTCCTTGTATCGCAATATTGTCCAATAGAGGGGCTCTATCGGACAGAAATTGGCTTTCGCACTGCATTTTTGTCCTTTAGACAACAGAATTCTCATTTTCAACCGTTCATATCGTAGAACTGGAAGCCCTAAATAGTTATGGTAAAGTAGTTCACAAGAAGATATAATAATATTCCATAAAAAAGTAGAGGGGGATAAGAGAGTGAGCTTTAGTGGCCAAACGATTTTGCCGGCAGTGCGGACGATAAAAGATTTGGAGAAATTGTTTCAAAGCAAGTATCAATACATTGTCTTATTGGATACGCATGTAGGCAGGATCAAAACCATCATTCAACTGGCGAAGCAGCATGGGAAATCGATATTTTTGCATCTCGATTTAATTCACGGGCTGAAGGCAGATGAGTATGCAACGGAATTTATTTGTCAGGAGGCAAAACCGGCGGGAATAATATCGACACGCTCCAACGTTATTTTAGCAGCGAAGAAAAAGGGGGTCATTGCGATACAGCGCCTTTTTTTACTCGATTCTATCGCTTTGGAGACAAGCTATAAAATTTTAAAGAAAACGCAGCCAGATTATATTGAAGTGTTACCCGGCGTTATGCCGCACATTATAAAAGAAATTAAAGAAGAAACAGGAATTCCAATCTTTGCCGGAGGATTAATTCGCTCAAAACGCGATGTCGAAATGGCACTACAATCCGGTGCAATCGCGGTAACAACGTCGAAAAGCGAGCTCTGGTTTTAAAAAAATTGAAAAAATTTGCTAGTATTTTTACTAAACTAATTGACAGCGTTTTCATAGATAGTATAATAATAGATAAGTTAATAATTGTGTAGGAGAAAAGGAGAATCACAAAAGTACCTTTATAAAAGGGGTCTTTTTGTGGTTCTCTTTTTTTCTGCCATAGTTGTTCAAAAAGTCCGGGGAAAATAGCCGTCGAATTTCTTCGTCACTCGGTCTCTCTGGTCCTCATGTATTGATTTTATATATTCCGGTCCTCGAGACTGTCGTTCCTTGAACTTCCGACGTACAGGACGAACTAATACTGGCGTTGTCACAGGATGTGGCGCTTTTAGCCAGTGTCGGCTCTTGTTTTCTTCCTTTTTGAACACTCATTAAACATTGAAAGGGGAATTTGACATGTCACCATTTGTGGGAGAACTTGTCGGTACGATGATTTTGATTATTTTTGGGGCGGGTGTTTGTGCCAACGTCAGTTTGAAAAAATCAAAAGCGGAAGGCGGGGGATGGATTGTTGTTGCCCTCGGGTGGGGAATGGCTGTGACCATGGGTGTTTATTTTGCCGGTCAGGCAAGCGGCGCTCATTTAAACCCGGCCGTTACTCTTGGGCTCGCGGCCATCGGGGACTTTAGCTGGAGCAAAGTTCCTGGCTATATTACCGCACAAATGATCGGGGCTATTATTGGGGCAGCGGTTGTATATCTTCATTTCTTGCCGCACTGGAAAGAGACGAAAGATCCAGCAGCTAAACTCGGCGTATTTTCAACCGACCCGGCTATTGCTCACACGTTTTCCAATATCATCAGTGAATTTATCGGGACGGCTGTCCTCATGGTAGGATTACTTTCAATAGGGGCGAATAAATTTACAGAAGGGCTTCATCCATTTATTGTTGGCTTTTTAATCGTGGCGATCGGACTATCTCTCGGAGGAACGACGGGATATGCGATCAATCCGGCCCGTGATCTCGGACCGCGCATCGCCCACTTTATTTTGCCGATTGCCGGCAAAGGCACGTCGAATTGGAAATATGCATGGATTCCTGTTGTCGGGCCAATCGCGGGCGGGATGTTCGGAGCTCTCTTTTTCCAGGCTGTATTCCGTGGCAAAGTCACCAGCTTTTTTTGGACCTGGTCGGTTGTATGCCTCGTCTTACTGATCGCATCATATGTTGCAAGCAATAAAAGAACAAGTGAAGTTATGCATGGAGAAGCACATAAAAATTAATACGGAGGAGAGGAAGAAAGATGGAAAAGAAATATGTATTAGCGCTTGACCAGGGGACAACAAGTTCACGGGCGATTTTATTCAATAAAGAAGGGGAAGTCGTCTCTATCGCACAAAAGGAATTCACCCAGCACTTTCCGAAGCCGGGCTGGGTTGAGCATGACGCATCGGAGATCTGGGGAAGCGTTCTAGCTGTCATTGCTCAAGTTCTATCGAATACCAACACATCGGCTAAAGAAATTGCTGCGATCGGCATTACGAATCAACGCGAGACGACGGTTGTATGGGACAAGGTGACAGGTAAGCCGATTTATCACGCGATTGTCTGGCAATCCCGGCAAACAGCAGACATCTGCTCAGAGTTAAAAAATAAAGGCTATGATGAAATGGTCAGAAACAAGACAGGGTTGTTAATTGATGCTTATTTTTCGGGGACGAAAGTAAAGTGGATTCTTGACAATGTTGAAGGAGCGCGGGAAAAAGCGGAGAAAGGCGATTTATTGTTCGGAACGATTGATACGTGGCTCGTTTGGAAACTTTCAGGCGGCAAGGCGCATGTGACCGACTATTCGAATGCTTCACGGACATTAATGTACAACATTTACGATTTAAAATGGGATGAAGAGCTGCTGGATATGCTTGGTGTTCCGAAATCAATGCTTCCTGAGGTTCGCTCCTCTTCTGAAATTTATGCGAACACGATTGATTACCATTTCTTCGGCCAGGAAGTTCCTATTTCAGGAATCGCCGGCGACCAGCAAGCGGCATTATTCGGCCAGGCCTGTTTTGAAAAAGGAATGGCGAAAAACACGTATGGAACGGGCTGTTTTATGCTTATGAACACGGGTGAAAAAGCCGTCCCATCGAAACACGGCTTATTGACGACGATTGCCTGGGGCATTGATGGAAAAGTCGAATATGCGCTGGAAGGAAGCATTTTCGTTGCCGGTTCTGCGATCCAATGGTTGAGAGATGGGCTCCGCATGTTCAAGGATGCGGCGGATAGTGAACAATATGCGGAGCGCGTGGATTCAACGGATGGAGTATATGTTGTACCGGCATTTGTCGGGCTCGGCACGCCATACTGGGACAGTGATGCCCGCGGTGCAGTGTTTGGTATTACCCGCGGAACAGAAAAGGAGCATTTCGTACGGGCGACATTGGAATCGCTTGCGTATCAAACGAAAGACGTCCTAACAGCAATGACGGCAGATTCAGGCATCGAATTAAAGAAACTTCGTGTCGATGGCGGGGCGGTGAAAAACAATTTTCTCATGCAGTTCCAGAGCGATATTCTCGGTGTTCCGGTTGAACGGCCGGTCGTTAATGAAACGACGGCTCTCGGCGCGGCTTATCTTGCGGGAATCGCGGCCGGTTTCTGGGAAAGCCGCGAGGAGATTGCAAACAAGTGGAAGGTTGAACGAGACTTCGATGTTCAAATGGAAGAAGCGAGACGAGAAGAGCTGTATAAAGGCTGGAAAAAAGCAGTTGAAGCGACAAGAGTGTTTAAATGATTGAAAATGAAAAGGCTATGCAGTATAATAAAAACAAGTTAATATCGGTCGGAGAATAGGAGAGACCACAATTTCTCGCTTTAGGGCGGGGAAATTGTGGTCTCTTTTTTTACGCCTATAATTTCCGATGGGGTGTGAATCATTGGAATCGGCTTTTCGCCGATTCCGACTAATCTCACCTCTGACTTCTAACCTCAGAAAAAAAGGTATTCATTCATTTGTATCTGGGTAAATATGTATAAATGGGAGTGGTTATGATGGAACATACATTTTCAAGTAAGCGCCGGGATGATTATATAACCGAAATGCAAAACGCCGATCTCGATCTTCTCATTATCGGCGGGGGCGTAACAGGTGCGGGCATTTTGCTCGATGCAAGTAGCCGCGGAATGAAAGCGGGACTCGTTGAGATGCAGGATTTTGCGGCAGGAACGTCAAGCCGTTCAACAAAATTGGTGCATGGCGGGTTGCGCTATTTAAAGCAATTGGAAGTAAAGCTCGTCGCAGAAGTAGGAAAAGAACGGGCGATTGTGTACGAAAATGCCCCGCATGTGACAAAACCGGAATGGATGCTGCTTCCGTTTTATAAAGGTGGAACGTTCGGAAAGTTTTCAACGTCGATTGGCTTGAAAGTGTATGATTTTTTAGCCGGTGTGAAAAGAACGGAACGCCGGAGCATGCTTACGAAAGAGGAAGCGCTTGGAAAAGAGCCGCTGTTGAAAAAAGAGCAATTACTTGGCGGCGGATATTATGTTGAATATAAAACAGATGATGCCCGCCTCACGATGGAAATTATGAAAAAAGCGGTCCAGCTTGGCGGATTGGCCGTTAACTATATGAAGGTGACGGATTTTATTTATGATGGCGGAAAAGTGAAGGGCGTTAAAGTCCTGGATACGCTATCGAACAAAGAATACGAAATCGTTGCAAAAAAAATCGTCAACGCGGCTGGTCCGTGGGTGGACCAATTGCGCGAGAAGGACGGCTCGGCCACAGGCAAAAGAATTCATCATACGAAAGGCGTTCACGTCGTCATTGACCAGAGCCGCTTTCCGTTAAAACAGGCGGTATATTTTGATACGCCGGACGGACGAATGGTTTTTGCGATTCCGCGTGACGGGAAAACGTATGTAGGGACGACAGATACGGACTATAAAGGCGATTTGAAAAATCCACGCATTACAGAAGGTGATCTCGATTATTTAATAAAGGCCATTCACTTTATGTTTCCTGAAGCGGGCATTACGAGAGATGATATTGAATCGTCCTGGTCCGGCCTTCGTCCGCTCATTCACGAAGAAGGGAAAGGCCCATCGGAAATATCGAGAAGGGACGAAGTATTTCATTCACAGAGCGGCCTCATTACCATTGCAGGCGGGAAGTTGACAGGGTATCGGAAAATGGCGGAGAAGGTTGTTGATCTCGTTGCAAGTGAACTTTTAAACGAACAGGGAACTCTTTTTTCAAAAAGTAATACGAAACATTTGCCATTATCCGGCGGGGATGTTGGAGGAAGCGATCAATTTCCGGGGTTTGTCCGTGAGAAGACGGACCTCGGTATGGACGTTGGATTAACAGAGGAGGAAGCAAGCTGGCTCGTTCACCGTTACGGTTCCAATGTCGAACGGTTATACGACATTTGTAAGAACAAGGGGCATGAAGCTGAAAACTATGATCTTCCTGTAAGTATCTATGCTACGGTTATGTACAGCATAGAAGAGGAAATGACGGCAACGCCTGCCGATTACTTCATTCGCAAAACGGGTGCGTTATATTTTAACATTGACTTCGTCCGCCGGTATAAAGAGCGGGTCATTAAGTTAATGGCCGATCAATTCAATTGGGCGGATGAGCAGAAGGCCCATTTTGCGGAAGAGCTAGAGAGGCAAATGGAATATAGCACGAAACCTGTAAAAGAAAGTTAGGAAAAAACGGTGAGCAGACGCCGGCTCACCGTTTTTTTTATCAAAAACGCTATTTTGAGGGACTCTTACAAACTTCCGACGATAAGGATCGCTTTTTTCCCTTTACTTCGTTAATATAAGCTAATCTAATAATTCCAAGTCCTGAACAAGCATATCTCTTTTTTCAGGCAGTATAATCTCATCAGACATTTTACCAGTTTGTTTATCATAAATCCCAATACGTCCAACCGCTCCTTTAATAGGCTGTTCATCTAAGTCTGTTTGTGACAAGATATATAGATATTTATTGTCCATTCTCATATTAATTGTATTTTGACCAGAGAGTTTAAAGCTTTTTTGAATTTCGAGTGTTTTACGGTCTATTTTCGTAATTCTATTCCCGAGCTCATATGCGATATAAATTGAATCCGAATCGGAGAGGATTCGATCTGGTCCCGTATATGGAAGTTTCATATAGCTGACTTTCCAGCTATCGGGGGTTACAATGGTTAGCATATTGTCGTTATCGGAAGAAAGAAAGACTTTTCCGTCAATTACTTTTATACAATCCGACGGTCCGTAACTTAACGTCATGTCCTTTATTAATTTTAAATTTTGCCGGTCAAGAACATAAAGGACGTTCGCACTTCCGTTAACATTCCCATATACATAAACATATTTTTGATCTGCTGTTGCTGATCTTAATAAACCATCCAATTTTTTAGACTTCTTTTTTCCATTTTCCAAAATTTCAATTGTTCCGTAATCCATAGCAGTATTATATGTTGTTAATCGATACCCCTTTTGGGTTTCCATAAAAAGAGGAAATGTCTTAATTTTTTGTTCGTTTACTTCTCCATTACTTGCTATTTGAATAAGAATGTCTTCTAACTGAACTGGCAAAAGTAATCCTCCTGAAGGATTTTTAATTACTTGAACGATACCAGCATATTTAAAACGTTGTGTTTCTTCAATTTTATCTTTATTGTTGATTAAAACAAGTTCACTGTCTCTGCTGTTTACATCAGTATATATGACTGCCAGTTTCTTATTTTTCAGATTCACATCATCTTTAACAGGATCCATAGGATTAATCTTTTTTTCACAACCGGTTAAAGCAAATAAAAGAACTACAAAATATATCACAAATTGTCTCATATGTCACCCCTGTTATTAATGAAAGCCGAAAACAATGTTTCCGGCTTTCATTGTCAAATTAACCTTTTGAATAAAACGTCTTGGTTTGTTTATCTTCATAAATATCGATAGGCCAAACTGCTCCACCATCATCCAAATTATATCCCTTATTGTACCACGCTCTCCAGGCAAGTTGAGAGCAATAGAATTTCTTTGTTGTTTTTTTATTCCAGAAATTGATATTGTATTTTTTCCCTACCTGACCTCTAGCATATGAAGCTGCATAATTATAGTCTTTATCTGTTGCTTTTCTGACCCACAAACCTTTAATTTTTTTATATCGTTTTTTCCAATCATTTGGCCAAAGTCTAACTCCATCTTTTGATGTTACAGATTTATGAAAGGCTTCAACGGTGTTATTTCCATTGATTACAACAGCAATGTGTCCACCTGCCCAAGATCCGCTTGAGCTTCCTTTTGAATTCGTGTATAAAATATCACCTTTTGAACCGATAGAATATTTACTACTTGATGACGAGACAGAATACTTTCCAATCGAATCCTTTTTCAATGTAAGTTTTTTATCTTTTGCGTATTCTTTAATGGTATCTTGTGAAATTTTATTACTCCAATTTTTAAGTAATTGTTGCTCTTTTTCCTTTGCTTTCTTTAATTCTAGTTGTTGTGCCTTTGTAAGTTGAGGTTCCGAAGAATTTTCTTTTGCCAACGTCAAAGAGGAACTACCAAACAATAATACTGATGTGCAAATCCCTGCAATTCCCATTTTCAAAAAATTACTCTTCATTATATCCCTCCAAATTTTATGAAATTTTCTTGCTATTAGGGATTTTAGAGCATGGTTTATTTTTTGAAAAGTACTATTTTTTTCTAGTACCCAACAAATGTTCTTCTCCAAAATTATCTGAATCCGTGACCTATTGTTGATTACAATCTAGATTTAGAACCCTAGTTTTTTGGATATGGATTCACCTCATTCACTGCCAGTACGCTTTTTGGGTATTACATTAAAAAATGCAAGAGTCAAGAAAGCCAGTCTTATTTCAATATTTCCATCATATATTTTTAAAAAAAGGGCCATAAACAGGCTCTTTTTTTAATCCAATGGTCATTGTCGACACAAATATTGGCATTTGTTATAATATATATGATTCTAAAATTTATAAAAATTCAGATGATGGGGGTTGCTAATGGACTTATACAATGTATATCAAAATAATTACCTCATTGTAGCTGTCTTTTTGCTTTTAGGTATTTTACTGCCCGTCGGAGCTCTAACGGCAGGACGTCTCTTGCGTCCGAACAGGCCGACGAAAGAAAAAGCAACAACCTATGAAAGCGGGATTGAACCGTTTCAGCAAAGCTGGATTCAGTTTAATGTTCGTTATTATTTATTTGCATTATTATTTGTCATCTTTGATGTCGAGACTGTTTTTTTATATCCATGGGCCGTAGCCTATGATGAATTAGGACTATTTGCCCTTATAGAAATGGCGATATTTGTTTTATTGCTGACGCTTGGACTTGTATATGCTTGGAAAAAGAAGGTGTTGAAATGGAACTAAATCTGTCTGACATTTCACCGGAAGAAAAAGCAGAGCTTGAGCGCAGTATTTTTTTTACTACTCTTGAGCAAATCAAAGCATGGGCAAGGAGCAATTCTCTCTGGCCCGTAACATTTGGTCTGGCATGCTGCGCCATTGAGATGATGGGAACAGGAGCTGCCCACTATGATCTTGACCGGTTTGGCACAATGTTCCGCGCCTCACCGCGACAATCGGATGTCATGATCGTATCAGGGACAGTGACAAAGAAAATGGCACCCGTCCTTAAACGGTTATACGAGCAAATGCCTGAGCCAAAATGGGTCATTGCCATGGGTTCATGCGCGACTGCAGGGGGCCCTTATATTAAGTCATATGCGGTTGTTAAAGGCGTTGATCAAATTGTCCCTGTGGATGTCTACATTCCAGGCTGCCCGCCGAACCCGGCAGCACTCATTTATGGCATTAATAAATTGCAGGAGAAAATTCGTTATGAAGCAAAGACGGGTAAGAAGGTGACTGATCAATGAGCGAAAACGAAGGTAAAAAACCGGAATCCCATCGTGAAAATAACGGTCAAGAAGAATTGTCTCTCGAGGAAAAGAAAAGACGAGCCGCGGCAGAAGCGAAAGCGAGAGCGTTGGAACTCGCGAAGCAGCGCGCCCGTGAAAAAGAGCAAGCCGTCCAACCAGACACCGAAGAAGCATCCCTCAGTATAGAAGAACAGAAGAAACGCGCGGCAGCAGAAGCGAAAGCGAGAGCATTGGAACTCGCGAAGCAGCGTGCCCGTGAAAAAGAGCAAGCCGTCCAACCAGACACCGAAGAAGCATCCCTCAGTATAGAAGAACAGAAGAAACGCGCGGCAGCAGAAGCAAAAGCGAGAGCGTTGGAACTCGCGAAGCAGCGTGCCCGTGAAAAAGAGCAAACCGCAAAACCAGACACCGAAAAAGAGCCTCTCAGTATAGAAGAACAGAAGAAACGCGCGGCAGCAGAAGCGAAAGCGAGAGCATTGGAACTCGCAAAGCAGCGTGCCCGTGAAAAAGAGCAAGCCGTCCAACCAGACACCGAAGAATCCCCTCTTAGTATAGAAGAACAGAAGAAACGCGCGGCAGCGGAAGCAAAAGCGAGAGCGCTGGAACTTGCGAAGCAGCGTGCCCGTGAAAAAGAGCAAACCGTAAAACCAGACACCGAAAAAGAGCCTCTTAGTATAGAAGAACAGAAGAAACGCGCGGCAGCAGAAGCGAAAGCGAAGGCATTAGAACGGGCAAAACAAAAAGCGCTTGAAACGCAAGATGAGACTTCAAGCGACGACGCAGCCCGAAAGGCGAAAGCAGCTACAGCCGCGAAGGCAAAGGCTGCTGCGGCAGCCAAAGCAAAAGCGATGCGCGAGGCGATAGAAGCAAACGGTGCAGACCAATCGGACGAAAAAGCAAAGGCGCTTGCAGCGGCGAAAGCAAAGGCAGCCGCAGCAGCAAAGGCAAAAGCAGCTGCCGCGGAAAGCGCAGATGTTGCGGATGAAAAAGAGAAAGCGCTTGCAGCAGCCAAAGCAAAGGCGGCCGCAGCAGCGAAAGCAAAAGCACTTGCTGCGGCAAAAGCCCGTGCCGCAGCTAATGCAAACTCGTCCGCAGCAGAACCTCAAGCTGAAGAAAAGCCTTCTGTCAACCAGCCATTGCTTGATCATTATGTCAAAGTCATTCAAGAACATCTCGGAGATGGCGTATTGGAAGATTACTATATTAATCGGCTCTCAAAAGATGTTCCGACCCTCGTGGCGAAGCCGGATACATATTATAAGGTCGCCGAGTTTTTAAAGCATCATGACGAACTTCGGTTTGACTACCTGTCAGAGCATCATGGAACGGATTTTATGACCCATTTTGAAGTGTATAACCATTTATTTTCGTATCAACACCGCCGGGCTATTGCCCTAAAGGTAAAAATTGACCGGGAAGAAGCGAAGATTGCATCGATTACACCAATCTGGCAGGGAGCGAACTGGCCTGAACGGGAAACGTTTGATTTGCTTGGCATTACATTTGTCGGCCATCCGAACTTAAAACGAATTATGCTGACCGACGATTGGGTGGGTCATCCTCTTCGTAAAGATTATGAACCGTATGACGTGGAGGTGTAAGACTTGATCAGAACGGAAGAAATGCTTCTTAACGTCGGGCCGCAGCATCCGAGCACACACGGGGTGTTCCGAATCATTTTAAAAATTGATGGGGAAACCGTCATTGAAGCGACCCCCGTGATCGGCTATTTACACCGCGGTACTGAAAAACTAGCAGAAAACTTGCAATACACGCAAATTATCCCTTACACCGACAGGATGGATTACTTATCGGCAATGACCAACAATTATGTCATCTGCCACGCGGTTGAAACGATGATGGGGCTTGAAATCCCGGAGCGGGCCGAATACTTGCGGGTCATCGCAATGGAACTCGGGAGAATTGCAAGCCACCTTGTCTGGTATGGAACATATTTATTGGACCTTGGAGCGATGAGTCCATTTCTATATGCATTTCGTGAACGCGAAGCGATTATAAATCTACTAAATGAACTATGTGGCGCTCGCCTGACTTTTAATTATATGCGTGTCGGGGGTGTCAAATGGGACGCTCCGGAAGGATGGATCGAGAAGGTTCGCGATTTTGTCCCTTATATGAGGGAGCAGTTGAAAGGGTACCACGACCTTGTGACAGGGAATGAAATTTTCTTGAACCGTGTAAAAGGGATCGGCTATTACACAAAGGAAGAAGCGATCGACTATTCATTGAGCGGCGCGAACCTGCGCTGTACAGGCGTCAACTGGGATTTGAGAAAAGATGAGCCTTATTCGATTTATGACCGCTTTGACTTTGATGTCCCTGTTTTTCACACCGGGGATGCATGGGCGCGTTATCAGTGCCGCATGGCGGAAATCGAAGAGTCGCTCAAAATTGTTGAGCAGGCAGTAGAGCAGTTTCCTGCTGAGGGAGCGATTATGGCCAAAGTGCCGCGAATCATTAAGCCGCCAAAAGGCGAAGCGTTCGTCCGCATCGAATCACCAAGAGGCGAGATCGGCTGCTATATCGCGTCTGAAGGGAAAAAGGAGCCGTATCGCTTAAAGTTTAGAAGGCCGTCCTTTTACAATTTGCAAATTTTACCGAAGCTGCTTGTCGGAGAAAATCTTGCCAATTTGATCGCCATTTTAGGAGGAATCGACATTGTGCTTGGGGAGGTGGATGGTTGATGATCGAACATTTGCTACAGTCGCCACCCGGTTGGATTCACTTTCTTATTTTCTTCTGTTTAGGGGCTATTTTACTCGCCATTGTGCTCGGGTTTGTAACGTATGCCATTCTTGCCGAACGAAAAGTGCTCGGTTTTATGCAAATAAGGATCGGGCCGAACCGGATTGGCGGCCGATTTGGTCTATTGCAAACCGTGGCGGACGTTTTCAAGCTGTTAATTAAGGAAGACATCATTCCGAAACTTGCGGATAGGCCGCTATTTATACTGGCCCCGATTCTTGCTTTCGCCCCATCTTTTCTCGTATTGGCGGTCATGCCGTTTTCGGAAAACGTCAAGTTCGCCGACATCGGTGTCGGGCTTCTTTACTACATTGCCGTCTCGGGAATTTCCGCGATTGGAATGTTGCTCGGGGGATGGGCGTCGAACAATAAATACTCACTTCTTGGCGGCATGCGTTCGGCGGCGCAAATGATCTCCTACGAAATCCCGCTTGTCATGTCCGTGATTGGTGTCATCCTATTTACGGGAAGCTTGAACTTGACGGACATCGTCGAAGGCCAGAAGCATGTGGCGTACATGTTTTTATCGCCGATCGGCTTTATCGTCTTTTTCATTTCGTCCCTGGCTGAATTAAGCCGGACACCGTTTGACCTCCCGGAAGCGGAATCCGAGCTTGTCGCGGGCTATCATGTCGAGTACTCAGGTTTCCGCTGGGCATTTTTCATGCTCGCTGAATATGTCTATTTGTTTGCGATGGCGTCGCTGATGACTGTTTTATTTCTCGGCGGCTGGAATCCGATTCCCTTTCTCGGCTTCATCCCGGGCGTCATCTGGTTTGCGCTTAAGTTCAGTCTCATCGTTTTCATTATGATTTGGATTCGGGGAACGTTTCCCCGCATTCGGGCAGATCAGCTGATGGAGTTTGCCTGGAAGGTCCTGTTGCCACTTGCATTATTGAACATTTTTGTCAGCGCCGCCGTGAAAGAACTCTTTTTAAAATAAAAGGTTGTAAAAAGCACGGCTTTCTCTCAAATCTTCCAAAAAAGGAGTGGCATGATGCTCGGTTTAACGAAAGGCCTTAAATATACGTTGAAAAACTTAACAAAGCAAAATGTGACAACAAAGTATCCTGATGCGCCGCTTGAGCTGCCGGATCGCTTTCGCGGCATTCAAAAGTTTTACCCTGAAAAATGCATTGTCTGCAACCAGTGTGCTGCCATTTGTCCGACAGAATGCATTCAATTGACAGGAAAAAAGCATCCGGATCCGGCGAAAAAAGGAAAGATCATCGATACGTACGACATTAATTTTGAAATTTGCATTCTTTGTGATTTATGCACGGAAGTTTGTCCGACCGAGGCGATCGTCATGACGAATAACTTTGAACTTGCCGAATACAGCCGGGATGAATTGTTTAAAGATATGCGCTGGCTCGATGAAAATGATGCGAACATTCGAAAGGAAAATAAAGTATGACAGGTGAAATGATTGCTTTCTTCATTCTTGCGCTCGTGGCGATTTGCGGCGGAGTATTCATGATCCATTCAGAAAATGTCGTTCATATGGTCGTTTCCTTGATCTTCACGTTTTTGTCGATTGCCGGGATTTATATTTTGCTGTCCGCAGAATTTGTTGCTGTTGTCCAGGTGCTGATTTATTCAGGAGCGATCACGATTATTATGCTTTTCGGCATCATGCTGACAAAGCACGATCCAAAAAGCGAAAAGAGGATCGCTAAAAGCCGAATATTAGCAGTCGGAACAGGGGTTGTCGCATTTTTCATCATTATGTTTCTCGCCATTAACAAGCTTTCATTTAAACAGCAGGATGTTGAGCTGTACGTCCATAATGTGAAAAAAATCGGTATCGAGCTTTACTCCAAGTATGTGATTCCGTTTGAGTTAACATCTATTCTTTTATTAGTCGCCCTTATCGGTGCTGTCGTGCTTGCTAAAAAGGACGAATCAGAGGAGATGAACGAACATGAGTAGCCTTCCTTTACCCGTCTTTCTTGTGTTGGCGTTAATTTTATTTTGCATAGGCCTGTTCGGCGCCTTGACGAAACGAAATGCCGTCATCGTGCTTATTTCCATTGAGTTGATGCTGAATGCCGTTAACATTAACCTTGTCGCTTTCAGTAAATACGGTCCTAATCCGGGGATTACCGGGCAGATTTTTTCGCTCTTTACGATCACGGTAGCGGCGGCTGAAGCGGCAGTTGGACTTGCCATTCTTTTTGCCTTATATCGGAACAGGCGAACGGTCAATGTCAATGAAATGGATCAGTTGAAGCGCTAAAGGGGGATGGATATGATGATGCAATATGCCTGGCTTATACCGCTCATGCCGCTGTTATCCTTCATCCTTCTTTTATTGCTTGGAAAGAAACTAAAAGAAGCTTCCGCTTATGTCGGCATTTTGCTGACGGCTGTTCCTCTCGTTATGTCGTTTATTGTCTTTTTTGGTCAGTGGGGCGGAGAATCTTATAAAGCGGAAGGCACATGGCTAACTATCGGGCATGCGGTTATTACCTTTGGAATTGAAATTAATCCGCTAAATAGCTTAATGTTGGTCATTGTTTCACTCGTCAGTTTTCTCGTCCATCTCTATTCGAAAGGGTATATGCATGGAGACGAACGCGTTCCCGTCTTTTTTGCCTACCTTGGCCTGTTTACGTTCGCCATGCTTGGGCTTGTCATGTCGCCCAACTTGCTGCAACTTTATATGTTTTGGGAACTTGTCGGCCTTGGTTCATTCCTGTTGATTGGTTACTATTATTTCAAACCGGAAGCCAGGCAAGCAGCGAAGAAAGCTTTTATTATGACGAGAATTGGGGACGTCGGGCTTTTTATCGGTATGATTCTCTTATTCTGGCAAGTTGGCAGCTTTGAATTTGACGACATTTTCAAGGCGGTGGCCAGCCATGAAATGACACATGCGATGATCACGCTGACGGCGATCCTTATATTCGTTGGAGCGATCGGAAAATCGGGCCAATTGCCGCTTCACACATGGCTTCCGGACGCGATGGAAGGGCCGACCCCGGTTTCGGCACTTATTCATGCCGCGACAATGGTAGCTGCCGGTGTGTACCTTGTTGCAACCATGTATCCGCTGTTTGCCGCGTCAACTGCTGCGCTTACGACAGTTGCCGTCGTTGGCGGAGTGACAGCCATTTTTGCCGCATCAATCGGTTTGATGCAAAAGGACATCAAACGGGTGCTCGCTTATTCTACGGTCAGCCAGCTCGGCTATATGATGCTTGCGCTTGGTTCTGGCGGATATGTTGCCGGCGTGTTTCACTTAACGACCCATGCCTTTTTTAAAGCGTTGTTGTTTTTAGCGGCAGGTAGTGTTATTCATGCGGTACATACACAGGACATTGAAAAGATGGGCGGACTCTATCGAAAATTAAAGCGAACCGGTCCTCTCTTTTTAATCGGTGCCCTTGCGATTTCGGGCTTCCCGTTATTATCCGGGTTTTTCAGCAAAGATCAAATTTTGGCTGCAACCTATGAAGACGGGCGTTTCGGTTTATTTTGGCTCGCCATCATCGCCGCGTTTTTTACAGCCTTCTATATGTTCCGGCTGTTCTTTATGGTCTTTACAGGGGAGTTTCGGGGAGCAGCGAAAGAGGTTCACGAATCTCCAGGCGTAATGACGTTTCCGATGATTGTCCTTGGCATCCTTGCCGTACTTGCGGGATATGTCAACACTTCATGGTTCGGGACATTCCTATCTGATTATTTAGGAAAAGGAGAAGTGGCACCTTTAGCTTCTAATCATGAGCCGATTTGGATTTCTGTTGTAGCGACACTTGTATCATTACTTGGCATTTTCATGGCGTACTTGATTTATAAAAAAGGTTCCTTATCAAGAGATTGGCTCTCTCGCCACCTCCCATCTTTAAGTAACGTCGTGTACAACAAATATTATATCGATGAAGTATATCATGCCGTTATTGTCCGGGGGGTCAGAGCTTTCAGTTATGGATGGTCACTCATCGACCGCTATATCGTGGAAGGCATCGTAAATGGTGCGGTTGCGCTGGTCCATTGGCTGGCTAAGCTCGGGTCTAAATGCCAGAACGGCCAGGTGCAAACGTATGGGGCAGTTGCATTTGTCGGCCTTGTTCTTCTTCTTTTAATCTTTGCAGTGTCAGGGGGGTATTTTTCATGAACGAAATCTTGCTTTCTATTCTGGTTTTCTCCCCGCTTTTAGCTGTTGTGGTACTTGCTTTTACCCCTTCGAATCAGGAACAATCGCTTAAATGGATTGGGCTTTTTGGCACGTTGTTGCCGCTTGTGCTTGCAATCATCACCTTTTGCCAGTTTGACATAGGAAGTTCGGCGATTCAGTTGAATGAAAAAATAAACTGGATCTCCTTTACTATTGCCCATACGGACAGCAATGTCACCATGCCGATTCAATACGAGCTCGGGGTGAACGGTCTTTCACTCGTTCTTATATTGCTGACATCTGTCGTTGCCGTCTTAGCTGCTATCGGTTCGTTTACAATTAAAGGGCAATGGAAAAGCTATTTTATTTTCTTTTTACTAATGGAAGTCGGAATGCTCGGCGTTTTCGCTTCACAAAATTTATTTTTGTTCTTTATCTTTTTCGAGATGACCTTAATCCCGATGTTCTTTTTAATTGGAAGATGGGGGTATGAAAATAAGGAAAAAGCAGCCTACAGTTTTTTAATTTACAATGGGCTCGGTTCGGCTATTTTGTTAATTGTTTTTGTCGTTTTATTTATGAAGACAGGGACATTGAATTATGGAGAATTGGCGAATATTTTCGCTAATGGGGGAAGTGGGCTGCTCGATTCGGTTCCAGGGGAAACATTCCGTTTATCGATACTCATCGCGCTATTGTTGGCGTTTGGCGTTAAGCTCCCTATCGTTCCACTTCATACGTGGATGCTCCGGGTCCATGTTGAAGCGCCGCCTCCTGTTGTCATGATCCACTCCGGCATTTTATTAAAAATCGGAGCTTACGGTTTAATAACGTTTGGGATGGGCTTTTTTCCGGCTGAATTTAAGCGGATCGCTTTTAGCATAGCAATCCTTGGCGTCGTTAACCTTTTATACGGAGCATTTATTGCGATCGTTCAAACGGATGTGAAAAAAGTGTTGGCTTATTCATCTGTTTCTCATATGGGGATTGTTTTAATCGGGCTTGCCGCCTTGAATGATGCAGGGGTGCAGGGGGCCATTTTTCAAGTTGTTTCCCACGGATTGATCTCAGCTCTTCTTTTCTTTCTTGTCGGAGTTCTCTATGAACGGACAGGAACATCATATCTTAAGGCGTACAGCGGTTTCGTAAAAACGATGCCGCTGGCGTCGGGGGTGCTCGTCGCAGCAGGGCTTGCTTCATTAGGCTTGCCGGGGATGTCCGGATTCATCAGCGAATTGATGTCCTTCCTCGGCCTCTTTCAAACGAAGCCGATTGTGGCAGCGGTCGGGACACTTGGAATCATTTTAACGGCTGTTTATATGTTGCGGGCGGTCATGGCGATCACATATGGCCCTCTATCCGCCGAAAGGGGAAAACTAGTTGATCTTAATGTGAGGGAAATGGTACCTGCATATGTTTTGCTGGCTCTCATCATTGCAATTGGGGTATATCCTGACATGCTAGGGATGACGATTAAATCAACGCTTGACTCGATTTTATCAGGATTTGGGGGGTGACGAGACTATGGAGCTTGAAACGATTCGTTCTTATGACTGGGGCATCATGGCACCTGAATTGATTATTTTAGGGGCCGCAACGATCCTGTCGCTCGCTGATTTGTTGATGCCGAAAAAAGCAAGCAGGCGTTACCTTGCCATTTTTGCTTTTCTTGGCGTTGCTTGTGCTCTTGTCGCTCTCTTTATGCAGCTTGATAACGGGGTCATTTCGATTTTAGCGGATACGTACCGATTCGATTCGTTTTCAAAAGCGTTTAAGCTTCTTTTCCTCATTGGAACAGGTTTAATTTTGCTTCTTGCTTTTGACGATCGAAAGGGAGAGCGGGATGAATATCGCGGGGAATTTTATTATTTGCTGCTGACAGCCTTGCTTGGGGCGATGATGATGGCTTCAAGCGCGGACATGATTACGTTGTTTGTCGGCCTTGAATTGCTTTCACTTTCATCATACATTATGGCCGGCCTCCGAAAACGGGATAGACAATCCAATGAAGCGGCTTTTAAATACGTAGTAAATGGCGGAATTTCAACGGCAATCACATTATTTGGGATGAGTTACATATTTGGCTTAACGGGGGAAACCAATCTATATGCGATTCAAAATGCGCTGGGCGACCCGACAATTTTGCAAAATCAATTTTTGCTCGTATTTGCATTTCTTATTACGTTTGTCGGATTATCGTTTAAAATCGCAACCGTCCCGTTTCAAATGTGGGCACCTGATGTTTACCATGGGGCTCCCATTCCGGTCACTGCCTTTTTAAGTGTTGTATCTAAGGCGGCAGGGTTTGTCATTATGATCCGTTTCTTGCTGGTGACGTTTATAGCGGCGCCAGGAGTCGCGGAGAAGCCGTTGCTTCAAGAAGTTCAGCCCTATCTTGCCATACTTGCCGGCGCGTCGATGATTATAGGGAATCTCATTGCGCTGAGGCAGCGTAACATCAAACGGATGTTTGCGTATTCATCCATTGCCCAGGCGGGTTACATTCTCGTTCCGTTCGCTGTTATTTCCGGATTAATGTTTGAAGCGGTCTGGTTTTATTTGCTAGCTTATTTATTTATGAACATCGGCGTATTTGCAATTATCCAACTTGTCACGGCAAAAAGCGGTTCAACTGATATTTCAAGTTTTGCCGGTCTCTACAGGCGATCGCCATGGATTGCGGTTTGCATGACGATATTCGTTTTATCCCTTGCCGGCTTTCCGGCGACCGCTGGCTTTATTGGGAAATTTGGCATATTTATGAGTGCATTGAGCACAGGGGCGCACTATTGGCTCGCCGGAATTATGATTGCGACAACGATTGTTTCCTATTTCTATTATTTTAATGTCATCGGCCAAATGTTTTTCAGATCCGAGGAAGAGGCGGGCAAGGTGTCGATTCCCGGGGGCGTGCTGACCGTTACTGCTGTTTGTGTCATCTCCACACTCGTGCTCGGCATATTGCCTCATACGGCGCTCGAGTTTTTTTACAACCAGTTTGATTTAAGCCAGTTTTTCACCCCGACGAAATAGAAGCACCTTGCATAGGTGTTTCCCGGGCTGTCGCAACAATTTCG